>CALDUL010000122.1 GCA_937923575.1 uncultured Algimonas sp. | reverse complement strand
AGGAAATGTTCGCGCCGGGTTTCACGGTCAATTTCGAGACCCTTCTCTGCGCGGGCGCGCGGCCGATCACGGGGGCGGAGCGGGGCTATATCCGCTGCTGGGTGCGCCACCGTGACCCTGCGTCCCGGACGGGCGAGGCCGCGCTGCTGTGCCTGGCCGACATCCTGCCGCCTGCGGCCATGCCCATGCTGAAGACCTTCGGTCCCGTCAGCTCCATGACCTGGATGTGCAATATGCTGCGCGCCCCGGAGACAGACGACGGCTGGTATCTGGTCGAGGCGGAGGCCAATGCAGCGCGCGGCGGCTATTCCTCGCAGCTGATGCGGATCTGGAACAGCGCGGGCGAGCTGGTCGTCGAGGGCATGCAGTCGATCGTGATCTTCGCTTAATTGGAAGTTAGACCGCTTCCGGCAGCGGCTTGGCGAAGGTCGACACAGCCGGGCTGGACAGTCCGAGCCCCAGCCCCGCACCCACGATCATGGCCGCACGGAGCAATAGAGCGCCGATGGTTGCGGGCGCGACGGCCACGCCGAACCCCGCGAGAATGCCGATCATCCCGACCTCGCGCAGACCCACCGTGCCCGCATCGCAATCGACCCCGAGCATTCCATCAGGGTCGGCGCGCGTGACCATCAGGTGCTGATGACTTTGGACTTGCCCACATCCGGCAGGCTGTCGGTCAGATTGGCCTTGGCGGTCTCGTAGAGAAATTTCAGCGGATTGCCGGAGCTGGCCCAGATCGCAGCCTGTTCGGGCTCGAACCGCAGCATTAGCATTTTGGGATCATCCTGCCCGCCGGGATACCAGCTCGCCGCGATCGGGTTCCAGAAGCGCTCGATCAGCGCCGTGTCGTGTTCGGGATGGATCCTGCCGCGCAGGCTGGCCTGATAGTCGCCACTGATGTGACAGGCCGTCACGGTCGCGCCGGGGTTGGCCAGCACAGCCTTGCCCAGATCCGACGTATTGTCGGAGAAGAAGTAGATCACGGCATCCGCGCCCGCGCGCTCGACCATCGCGTCGTCGATCTGCGGTGCCATGGGTTGAGGCATCTCATCGGTGTTCGGCGAGCCGAGCATGACGCAGCGCGCGCCCTTGAGCTCCGACATCAATTGCGTGCGAGGTGCTGTTTCAAATTTGGCGAGGCTGGCCATGGCGTTGTCCTGTGCTGGCGTGGTCTGTGAGGTCACGGTCGCAACGGACAAGCGGGCGGAGATGTTCCCTGCGCCCGGCTTTCTTTTACGAGCTCAGCGCCTCCGACACCTCATCCGGCTTCGGACACATCGTACAGATCGGCCATGACGCTCTCAGTGGTTGGCCAGCGGCCAGCGCCCTTGCCGCGGATGACGTAGCGGTCGCCGTCGGTAAAATCGAAGACGGCATGGGCGTCTTCGCCGTCGGCCTTGGCGATGAAGTTGTTGGGCGAAAGCGCCTTCAGCCGCAGGTCGGCGACGACACCGTTGCCCGCATTCGCCCCCAAATCATTGGAGACGCGGGCGACGCGCTTTAGCACCTTGCCGGGCACTGTGCGCTCCGCCACGCCGGCCAGCGTATCGCGGCCGATATCGTCGACGTCGATTTCCTGACCGAATCCAAGCAAGCTGACGAGACGGATCTTCGCCGCCGCATCCAGCCCGTCGACATCCGCCGTCGGATCGGCTTCGGCATAGCCGCGGTCTTGGGCGATCTGCAGCGCGTCGTCATAGGACAGCCCCTTGTCCATCTCGCCGAGCATGAAGTTGGTCGTGCCGTTCAGCAGCGCTTCGACGCGGGCGATCCGACCCTTCTCTCGGATGCACATCTCCAGCACGGGCATACCGCCGCCTGCGGCGGAGCTGAACAGCAGCGTGCCGTCCGATTTTTCCGCGTGATCCAGCAAGGCCTGCCCTCCCGTCGCGATGGCCTGCTTGTTAGCGGACACGACATGGACGCCGGCGGAGAGCATGTCGCGGGTAAGCGACAGTGCGGGCTCGACGGGGCCGGAGACATCGATGAAGATATCGGGATTGGCCGCGAGAAGTTCGGCCGCGTCGGTCGTCAGCAGCTCGGGCGCATAGCCTTGGTCGATATATTTGTCGGGGCTGCGCACCATGACTTTGACGATCTCAAACCGGTCGGCGAGCGCTCCGACGCGGCGGAAGACGCCGCCGCCGACTGTGCCGAGCCCCATCATGGCGATCTTCAATCGAGGCCGACTGCGCGCCGCCTCGGGTGCGTCGGTCACATCGCCGACTTCGGTGTAGTCCGAGACACCCGGCGTGCCGATGCGAAAGCGCTGGCCGACGCCTTCGGCGTAATCGACGGCGCGCGCGCTGACGAGGGGTTCGGCCTTGCGGCGCAGATCGGCATAGGAGATGCGGCGGTATTTCTTGAGCTGGCCCTCGCCTGCCGTCTTCGGATCGCGGTCAAACACGCCCTCCACATCCTTGAGCAGCAGTGCCGGCGCGCCGAGCTGGTCCGCCACATAGAGCGCGGTCAGGTCTGCGCCGCCCCGGCCCAACAGCACGGCGCGGTCCTTGTCACCGATTGCGACATAGCCGGGCATGACGACGATATCGTGATCCTTCAGGTCCTGCAGCAGCTGTCCGGTCTTCAGCCCCGTCAGCTCCGCATTCATCGGGTCGCCCGTGGCCGACAGGCCGAGATCGCGGGCCTGGCGCACGAAAGCGGGCGCGCCGATACGTTCCAGCGCCAGCGCCAGCAGGGCGGCGGAGCGGCGTTCGCCGAGCTGCAGCAGCTCCGGCAGATTGTTCGCACCACCGGACTCGGATGCGCCTTCGGGTCCGATGCGACGGGCTTCAGCCATCAGCACGTCGGTCGCATCGCCTTGGGCCGAGGTGACGGCGACGATGTTCAGACCCTGGCGATAATGGCGGTAAATCTCCGACGCGGCCTCTGTGTAATCGGAGAGCGAGTTCAGCACGGAATGGCCGAAGTTCAGGACGAGTGTAGGGACGGGCATGGGGCGGGGCCATAGCGGGCGAGCCGCCCACAAGGAACCCTAAAGAGCGCCTAAAGCACGTCGCCTTCGACTTCGGTTTCCAGCACCTCGACACGGGATTTCACGGCTTCCAGCGCGGGGTAGAGCGTGTTGGCCTCGCGGTAGGCTTCGAGTGCTTCGTCCTGTCGACCGAGCCGTTCCAGCGTCGAGCCCAGCGTCCAGAGCGCATGGTAGTGGCGGGGTTCCAGCTGCAGGGCGCGGATGGAGTCGGATATCGCCCGGCCCCAGTCCCGCTCATCCATGGCGAGGCGGCCGGAGCGTGCCCAGCCCTCGGCGAAATCGGGCTGCAGCCGGGTGACGGTGTCGAATTGCGCGCGAGCGCGGGATATGCCGCCAAGCTTCTGCGCGCTGGCCGCGCGCCGCAGGACGAAATTGACAGACGCGCTGCCACTATCGGTCCAGATGGCCCAGATCTCCTCGGCGATCAGCTTGGCGCGCGCGTCGTCCTCGGTCTCGCCGAGACGCTCGAACAGCACATTTAACCGCTCACGCCGTTCAATCCCCTGGGAGACGCGGGAATAGTCGGGCGTGTCGAGCTCGGGCGTGGGGCCTTCAGGCGGCGGGTTGGCGGACGGGGCATCATCAGGCGCGACGTCTGGCTCCGCATCGTCCTTGTCGTCTTCATCGGGCAACAGGTCTTCGGGCACTGTCGGCGCGGGGATGTCGTCGCCGGGGATGACGAGCTGCGCATACGCTGGCGCGGCCAGCAGGCACAGCGCGAGCGCGAGGAGTGTGAGCAAGGCTTTCACCCGCACACAGTTAGGCCCCTCACCCGGCAAGGCAAGAGGCCTGAACATTATTGGTTGGAGAGGCTCGCGCGTGGCGAGCCGTCCGTCTGCTTTAGCCCGGAGACTAACCCTGACGGGCCTTGAAGCGTGGATCGGTCTTGTTGATCACGTAGAGACGGCCCTTGCGGCGCACGACTTGGCAGTCGCGGTGGCGGTTTTTCAGGGATTTGATGGAGCTGCGGACTTTCATGGGTGCGGCTTTCGTATCGGACAATAAAAAAAGCGCGCAAGGAGGTGCGCGGCGTTGATCGGCATATATGGAGGGTCCGACTGGGTGTCAATGCACCGTGCTGCGGTTGGGGCGGGCCATCTTTTCTGTTGCGGATGTAACAGATCAACGCTGTTGCGGACCCGCGCAATCCTGTATCTTGAGCCCATGTCAGCCAAGATCATCCCCCTCCTCGCCTGTTTGCTCGGCTCCTGCGCGACCGCCCAGACGGCGCAGCCACAAGTGACGGCCACGCCCCAAACCGAGGCCAAGACCGAAGTGATGGACAGCGTCGTCACCGCGACCGCCCCCGTCCAATCCCGCGAGCAGCGCTTTGCGGATTGGAAATCCGACTTCACCGCCCGCGCCGTGCTGAAAGGCTATTCGCCGGAGTTGCTCGCCCGCACCGTGGGCCGCGCTAAGATCAATGAGCGCGCGATCGAGCGCAATGACAACCAGCCCGAATTCACCCGCCCCGTCTGGGCCTATATCGAATCGGCCGCGTCTGCGGACCGGATCACGCGCGGACGGTCGGAACTCTCTGACCACGCCGACGTCTTTGCCGAGGTCGAGGGCCGCTACTCCGTCCCGCGCCATATTCTGACCGCGATCTGGGGGTTGGAGACGAGCTATGGCCGCATCATGGGTGATTTCGACATTGTCGACAGCCTGTCGACCTTCGCGTTTGAGGGCCGTCGCCAGCGCTTTGGCGAGCAACAGCTCTTTGCTGTGCTGGACCTGATCAGCTCCGGCGAGGTGCGCGAGGATCAGCTGCGCGGGGCGTGGGCGGGCGCGATGGGTATGACGCAATTCATCCCGACGACCTTCCGAGACTATGCTGTCGATTTCGATGGCGACGGCAATAAGGACCTCTGGACGAGCGAGCGTGACGCGCTCGGCTCGGCTGCCAACTATCTGTCGCGCTCGGGTTGGCGGGCGGGAGAGCCGGTCATGGCCGAAGTGCTCGTGCCGGACGATTTCGACTACGGCCAGCTGGAGACGGTGTCCAAGACGATCAATGACTGGACCGCGCTGGGCGTGCGCCCGGCCAACGGTATGCGCTGGGGCGGGAATGCGGGGCTGCTCTCCGCCAAGCTGCTCGCGCCTGCGGGTTCCAAGGGTCCGAAGCTGCTCGTGTTCAAGAATTTCGACGTGCTGAAGCGCTACAATAATTCGACCAGCTACGTCATGGGTATTGCCAGCCTCGGCGACGCGCTACGCGGTCGTAGCGCCATCCGCACGCCCTGGCCCAAGGATGACAAGCCGCTTTCGTTAGAGGACAAGAAACGACTGCAGGCGCGCCTCACTGAGCTCGGCTATTCGACCGGCGGCGTGGACGGGCAGATCGGGCCGAACTCGCGCAAGGCGATCCGCGCCTGGCAGCGTGATAACGGCGTGGTCGCGGACGGCTATGTCGAGCAGACGCTGCTCGCGCGTATCCTCGGCTAGGATCACCCTTGTCCTCTGGGCACCGCCCGCTGACGCGCACGCCCGCGCCGTCGCTCGACTTTTCGCGTCCCGGGACACCGGCGGCGTCGGATTTCGGCGATATTTATTTTTCGACCGATGGTGGGTTGGAGGAGACGCGGGCCGTTTTCCTGCAGGGTTGCGGGCTGCCCGGCAGATGGATGAACCGCGAGGTCTTCACCATCGCCGAGTTGGGTTTCGGCTCGGGGCTTAACTTCCTCGCCACTTGGCAGAGCTGGCAGGAGTCCGGTGCGACGGGTCGGCTGCATTTTATCAGTGTCGAGGGCTATCCGTTCGATCGAGAGCAGCTGTCGCAAGCCCTGTCCGCTTTTCCCGAACTCTCGGAATTCTCTGCACGGCTGATAGAGAGCTGGCCCGGTCCTGTGCGCGGCGGGCACCGCCGCCACTTCGGCCCCGTCTCGCTGACGCTCATTCATGACGACATTGCGCCCGCACTGGTGGGGCAGGACTTCGCGGCCGACGCGTGGTTTCTCGACGGATTCTCGCCCGCCAAAAACCCCGACATGTGGAGCGAGGCGGTGCTGTCCGACGTCGCGCGTCTGTCCGCACCGGGCGCGCGCATCGGGACGTTCACCGTCGCGGGTGCGGTGCGGCGGGGACTGGAAGGCGCGGGCTTCGAGGTCGAGCGCCTGCCCGGCTTTGGCCGCAAACGCCAACGGCTGGAAGCGCGTATGCCGGGCGCGCCAAAGCCTCGCGCCGCACTACCCGCGCCCACTATCATCGGCGCAGGTATCGCGGGCGCGTCGGTCGCGCGCGCCTTTCTGCGGCGCGGCATTGTGCCGACCGTACTGCACGACCCTGACCATATCGCAGCGTCCGGCAATGGCGCGGCGCTGATCAAGCCGCGGTTGGACAAGCAGGACAATCCGGCGTCGCGCTTCTTCCTGTCGAGCTTTCTCTACGCGCGCGAGGCCTATCGATCCGCGACGCGCCACGAGGGGGTGAGCCACCTGCCGAAGTCGGAGGTGGAAAGCGCACGGTTGCAGGCAATTGCGCAAAATGCGCCGCTCGGCCCCGGCCATCTGGACTGGACCGGAGCGCATCTGGACATGCCCAGCTCGCTCGTCATCGACACTGAAGACGCCCGCCAGACGATGCTGGACGGCGCGCGGATGGAGGCACTTAAGGTTGCCGCGCTGGACGCGCTGGAGGGCCCACTCATCATTGCCAGCGGCTACGGCATTCGCGCGCTGATGCCGGAGCTGGCGCTGCGCTGGTCGCGCGGGCAGCTCAGTTGGGGCAGCGGGGAGCTGGCGGGGCCGGTCACCTATGGCGGCTACGCGATTCCTTTGCGCGGACCCATCCTGCTGGGCGCAACCCATGACCGATTGGAAGACGGCGAAGACCCATTCGCGCTCAGCATTGAGGATGATGCGCGCAATCTGGAGGCGGCGCGGGCGCAAGGCCTGAAGGTGGACAGCGTGACACCCTACCGCGCGAGCGTGCGCGTCAACACAGCCGACACACTCCCGAGGATTCTGGGGCCGCTGCTCTTGCACAGAGGCGAGACCCGCGTCGTGACGGGTCTCGGTTCGCGCGGCTTTGTCTTTGCGCCGCTGCTGGGAGAGGCGCTGGTCTGCGATATGCTGGGAGAGCCGGTCCCGCTGGAGAGGACAATGTGGGAGCGGCTGACGCGGGACGTCTGAGCGTCCCGCTTTTCCCTAGCCGCGTCGGACTTCGACCCGGCCGGAGACGCGCTCCGAATACTCGCCGCTAACTTCGCCCAGCTCGATGTCGCCAACGCCAGATGCCTTGATCTGTGCATCAACGATGTCTGCGTCGATTTCGACATCGCCTGCGCCTGACTTGTCGATCATCAACCGGGTGATCGTGCCGGATTCGACGTCCAGGCCGCCCGCGCCGGAGCCTTGATAGGATAGCTCGCCATTGACCGTATCGATCTCGATATCGCCTGCGCCGGAGCGCTTGATGGCCGCGCTCTGACCGACACGTCCAATGCCCAGATCACCGGCGCCGGACAGGTTCAGCCGTGCCGTTCCGATCTCGTCGATTTCCATATCGCCTGCGCCGGATTTGCGCAGTTCGAGCGATCCGACCTGACCCATCGTCAGATAGCTGGAGCCGGATTTGCGGATGTTAGCCTCCAGCACATTGCCGAGACTGGTGTCGCGGCAGCCCATCAGGCGCAGGTCGGCACGGCTGAGCAGCGGCTCGGTCGTAAGCTCGACAATGCTGTTCTCGATGGTCAGCGTCGCGCCTTCGGGCACGCTGACCTCTATATTGGGATAGGTCTTAAAGGCGCGGTCGGCTTTCTTGCGCTTGCCGAACCAGGTCTTGCCATTGACGTCCATGGTGAAGCCGCCGGAGCCGTAGCGGCAGACCTCGGTCTCTTCCGGCTTTTCGATATTTCCGTCTATGGTGATGACGTCGTCGCGATTACTGACGGCCAGATCGTCGCTGTTGTTGGCGATCATTGGGACGTCGACATCGCCCTCGATGACGGAGACCGTACCGACGAAATCCTTGATGATCACATCGGTGGCCCAAGCCGGGGTTGTGAAGACAGGCGTGGCCGCGAGCAGCAGCGCGGCGGAGAGCAGAGCAGCCCGCATTAGAACGACACCCGGATCATTTTGCCGGACTTCAGCGTGACCGACATGGACAGCTCCGAACTGCCGGAAATGTTGGGTGACACGCCGTCGGCTGCGATGTCGACGCCGACACCCGACATGGAGAGCGACATGCACTCGAACGGGTTGATGGCGGACAGGTCTGGCAGGCTCGCCGCATGGGCGGCGGCACCGGGCGTGCTCAGGAATGCGGTGGCGATCGTGGTGATGATGATATGCATGATGTGTCCTCTCTCTTGTGTGGGTCTTGATCCGCGCCCCTCATGATAGCGGGGGCGCGTGATCCGTCGTGTTCTGGGGCGGCTAGCCTTCCAGATCCCGGAAGTCGCGGCGCAGGCGCCATTCGCGGGATGTCACGGAGCGTTCCAAATCCTGCAGGCGCTCTTCGAGGGAGCGGAACTTGGACCGGACGTCACCGTAAGTGGTGCTGTCCATCGGCTCTCCGCGGCGCTCGGACCGGCGCTGCTCCCGGTCCTCGCGGACATAGGGGGCGCGCTTGTCGGCCGGGATGAACATCCAGAGCAGCAGGTAGATCAGCGCCGGGATGCCGGTAAAGATCACGATCAGCACGAAGAAGATCCGCATCGGGCCGTGGTCGATCCCGAGCCAGTCGCCGAGACCGGCGCAGACGCCGCCCAGCATGCCGTCGATCTTGTTGCGGCGTAAGCGTCGGCCCTGCATCGGCCCGCGGTCGTAGTCCTCATGGTAGTCAGAACGGCGGCTCATGTCTTGGATCTCCAGTCCGGGATTTCATCGTCGAGAATGCTCTCGAGAACGGTGACGCGCTTGTCTAGAATGTCGGCGATACGCGACATCTGCTCGAGCTCCTGGCGGTGGCCTTCGCCTTCGGGACCGACATTGCCGGCGCCCATGCGCTCTTTGTGTTTATAGTGGGTCTTCATCATTTCCGATCCGACGCCCATGACGATGGCGATGATCGGGATCATGAATATTAGGACTTCGGGCCTGAACATGATCTCCCTCTCTTAAGGTAGGTGCCTTTTTAGCAAGGCGGTTGGGGTTTGACGGCCGAGGGGGTTCAGGTCTCGGCCGTCACGCGAAGGTCGGCGGTACTTAGCCAGCCTTCTTTTT
Organism: uncultured Algimonas sp.; assembly: GCA_937923575.1. Lineage (GTDB taxonomy): Bacteria > Pseudomonadota > Alphaproteobacteria > Caulobacterales > Maricaulaceae > Litorimonas. Next base: position 7,268 of record CALDUL010000122.1, on the reverse strand, counting down.
CTTGGAGCCGTTGGTATTCGCGGCCTTGCCCATGCGGGCTTTCAGCGCTGCGAGCTCGTCTTCCAGCTGGTCGTCGCCTTCGAGGGCGGCGAACTGGCTCTCCAGGCTTTCGCCCTCGCCGAGATCGAATGCTTCGACCTGCGCTTCCAGCTCGTCGACCTTGCGCTCCATGCGCTCATAGCGGGCGAGAGCGTCATCGACGCGGGTGTCGACGATGGAGCTGCGCATCTTGACCTGGCTCTTGGCGACCGAGGAACGCATGGACAGCGCCTTGTGCTTGGCCTTGGCCTCGTCGAGCTTGGTCTGCAGCTTGGACAGATCGTGATCCGCCTTGCCGATGGCCTCGTCGAGCACGCCGATCTCGGTCGCGACGACGTCGGCCATGTCCTCGGACTGGCGCTTGGCCTGCAGGGCACCCCGGGCGAGATCTTCGCGGTCCTTGGTGATCGCGAGCTCGGCCTTGGCCGCCCAGTCGTCGGCGCGCTTGCGGTAATCGCTCTCGCGACGGACCAGCTCCTTGCGCTCGGCAATGTGGCGCGCGGCGTCGGTGCGGACTTCGACCAGCGTATCTTCCATCTCCTGGATGATCAGGCGGGCGATCTTTTCAGGATCTTCGGCCGCTTCGATCATGGCGTTGAGGTTGGAATTGATGATGTCGCCCATGCGGGAAAAAATACCCATGTTTTGTTCTCCGTTTGGTTTTGAACTTTGCAAGTTGGGGTGGTCCGGAGTGAGGGGGCACTCCGGACCGAGGGGATAAGGTGAGGCCTAGGCCCGGGTTAGGTGAGGATCGCGCAGATCAGGAAACCGGCGGCGAAGAAGCCCCAGCTTTCCGCCGGTCGCGATGTGAGCCAGCGGGTGAACCGGGCGCCTTTGACGCGCCAGGGTTCGCCAGCTCGGGAGTGCTTTGCGTAGCGTTCGTCCATTTTACAGGATCTCCTCATAGGTTTTGCTCGGACCGTGCATCGGCATGAAGCCCGGAGCTGTTGGGACCCGTACGGACAGGGCAGCAAAGCCCCGGCGGCGGCGAGCCCGGCGAACGCTGCGCGATGGCATATTCGAAGCCAGCTCAGCGTGGGCGTTGGCGATCTCCTGCGTGTGCAAGGTCATGATATCTCTCTCTCGTCTCTCTCCCGTTTCGCCGTGGCACCGGCTTGGCGGGTTATTGGTTAGTGGCGTGTTGTCCGCCGATGAACACAAGATGACGACGCCCAAAGCGAAAGTCACGATTTTCTAAATTATTGATTTTGCTACATTTTGTCGAAATCGTCGCAGCCTGCCTCATTTTTATTGGCGTGTAACGCAAATCATTTGGCTAGATTTGCCAATCCGATTTCGCTATCCACGCCATATGGCCCTACCTCCGCAGCCCATCGGCGCATCCGATTCCTTCATGAGCCTGATGGACAGCGTTTCTGATCTCGCCGCGCTGGAGAGGCCGGTGCTGATCGCGGGCGAGCGCGGGACTGGAAAGGCGCTAATCGCCTCGCGGCTGCACTTTCTCTCGCCGCGCTGGGAGCGGGACTATGTGGGAGTCAATTGCGCCGCCTTTGCGCCGGAGGATCTCGACCGCGAGCTGTTCGGACAGACGTTTCTAGACGGGCGGGCGGATACGAATGGCCGCTTTTTCGAAGCGGATGGCGGCACGCTATTCCTAGACGCCATCGAGCTGATGCCGACCCATCTGCAGGAAAAGCTGATGCACACGATCGAATATGGTCAGGTCAGCGCGACGGGCGAGCTTTATGTCGAGGACATCGATGTTCGCGTCGTCGCCGCGACCAGTATCGATCTGCCGAGCGCCGTGGCGGCGGGTGAGTTTCGCGCCGATCTGCTGGACCGCCTCGCCTTCCATGTCATCACCATTCCGCCGCTGCGCGCCCGCCGCGCCGATATAGAGCCACTGGTAGAGAGTTTTGGCCGCGCCGCCGTGCGATCACTCGGCGCGGACCGCTTTCCGGGATTCACGGCGGAAGTCGAGGAACAGCTGGCGCTGCACCCTTTCCCCGGCAATGTGCGGGAGCTGAAGCTGCTGGTTGAGCGCTCGGTCGTCGAGGCTTTTCTGCGTGACGAGGCTCTGTCCCTTCCTATCGACCAGCTCGTGCTCGATCCCTTCGCATCACCCTACCGGCTGACCGACGCGCCTGTGACGACGCGGGTCGCGCCTGCCGCAACGCATACTGCGCGACAGCCTGCCAATATGCGACAGCCTGCCAAAGCGCCTGAGCCGGAGGGCGAGCAGGCGCCAGCGGGCGCGTCGTTCACCGACCGCGTCATGGCGTTCGAGCGCCGCCTCGTCGTGGAGGCCATGCGCACCCACGCCGACCATCAAGGCCGCGCGGCCGAAGCGCTCGGCCTGACCTACCACCAGATGCGCGGACTGCTGCGCAAGCACGGCTTCAAGAAATAAAGGTCGTTTCGGCCGAGTTGACAATGACCGACCCGAGCTTAGGGCTTTGGCATCGGCACCCTACAAGGACAGACCATGCCCTATACCGGACAACTGACGCGCCGCTCCATGCTGCAAGCGTCGGCCTCGGTCGCCGTGCTGGCCGCACTCGGCGCATGTGCAGAGGCTCAGACGACACGGCCCAATGTGGTGCTTATCCTGACCGACGATTTGCGCGCCGATGCGCTATCGTCGTCCGGTCCGGGATATGTGCGAACACCCCACATCGATGCCTTGGCAAAGCAGAGCACGGTCTTTCCGGACGCCTTCGTTACCACGTCGATCTGCGCCACGAGTCGGGCGTCGATCCTGACCGGAGAATATGCCCGGCAGCACGATTTCTGGTGGCGTTCAGGGGACGACGCCTCGCCCATCATCGAGAACAGCTTCACCTCTCGCCTGCAGGACGTCGGCTACGAGACAGCCTATTTCGGAAAATGGGGCATTGGGCGTGACCTCCCGCCGGATAATTTGTTCGACGCGTCGGATCTGGTCCGCGGGAACGAGCCCTATACCAAACCGGAACGACAGACGCACCTGACGCGCCACCTTGCCGACAGGGCCGTCGACTATATCGGCCGACCCAAGGCCAAGCCCTTCTGTTTGGTCGTCGCGACGAAAGCACCCCATGCGGTGGACGGGGCCGTGCGGCAATTTCCGCCGGACGCCGCCTTCGACAGCCTCAACCGGAGCAACACCCTGCCCCTGCCTCCGTCAGTCTCCGAAGACGCCTATGAAAACCTGCCGAGTTTTCTAAAGGATTCCGAAGGGCGCGTCCGTTGGGAACAGCGCTTCGGGACGCCGGAGAAAGCGCAGCAGACCCGGCGCGATTATTTCAATCTCGTACGCGGCATCGATGATGCAGTCGGCCGGATCGTCGAAGCGCTCAAGGCGTCGGGTCAGTATGACGACACGCTTTTCATCTTCACATCGGATAACGGGATGATGCTGGGTGAACATGGCCTGTCGGGGAAATGGTGGATTTTCGAGGAATCGATCGCCGTTCCCTTGATAGTCAAACTGCCCGCATCAGAGACGCGCGGCCTCAATGACGACACCTTGGCGCTCAACATCGATATCCACCCAACCATTTTGGATGTCTGCAAGTTGGAGACAGGCCCGCGTGTTCAGGGACGCAGCCTGCTGGACCGCGAAAATCGCAATGCCTTCTTTTATGAACATCTCTTCGAATGGGGGCCGGTCGACATTCCGAAGTCTGAAGGTATCCGCACCCGTCAGTTTTCCTACGCCGTCTATCCGGAGGAAACGGGGGAGCGTGAGGTTCTCTACGATTTGCTCAATGACCCCTATCAGTTGGAAAATGTCATCGGACATTCGTCCTATGGCAGCACGGCGGCCGATCTGCGGGAGCAATTCGCGCAGATACGTTCGACCGTTGTCACAAGCTGAGGGCTTCGGATCACGCGGCGTACCGGAAGGCTGAGCCGCAAGTCCCAAATAAAAAATGGGTCCGGCGCTGGCGGTCCCTGACTCCCATCAGACGGACTACCGCGCCGAACCCCGACCCAGACCATGGCCCATGACAACCCACATAGTGTCACGGACCCCACATTAGGATCAGTCATGAGATGACGCGGCGCGTTTGAACGGAAACTGAACGCGCTTCGCGCGGCTCTACGCGAGGGCGTGTTTGCGCGCTTTGTAGGTGAATTGCCCGGCATCGTTCAGGCGGCGCGACACCAGCCCGCGCGCGCGCAGACAGTTCAGATGCGCCACGCTCTCGCCCACAGCCATGATGCGGTTGCGGTCATCGATCGGTCGGCGGAACAGCACGCTGTAGACTTCGGTCGCGAGTTTGGGCTCCGCGCAATGGCGCAACAGGCGGTCCAGCGCTTTCTCATGATGTTCGATGAGTTTGTTCAGCCGCTTGTGCGCGCCGCGGAACGGGATCCCGTGGGCTGGGCCGATCAGCGTGTCTTCGGGCAGCTGTTCGATCAGATGATGACAAGACCGGATCCAATCCTCCAGAGGATTGCCCTCCGGCTCGGTCGGCCAGACGGAGACATTGGAGCTGATATTGGGCAGCAGCTGGTCGCCCGTCAGGCAGAGGCCCAGTTCTTCGCAATAGAGGCAGGCATGTTCCGGGCTATGGCCGGAGCCGATGATGACGCGCCAGGTCCGCCCACCGATCTTGCCCGTTTCCCCTTCCACGAGTCGGTCATAGGCATGGGGCAGATCGGACACGGCCTTGCCGAAGCCGCCGAAGCGCTTCTTGTAGAGATCGATCTGCGCCGGGGTGAAGCCCGCCTTCTGGTAGAAGCGGATGCCCGCCGCGGGCGCGGGATGGCCTGTATCGGCGACCAGCAGGCGGCAGAGGAAATACTCGCCCCGCGTCATCAGCAGCGGCGCGCCGAACTTTCGGCAGATCCAACCCGCCAGCCCGGTGTGGTCGGGATGCAAGTGCGTGCAGATCACCCGGTTGATCGGCCGCCCACCCATCAGCGTCTTGAAGTGACCTTCCCATTGGCGCTTGGCCTCGGGCATGCTGATGCCCGTATCGACGACGACCCAGCCATCGCCGTCTCGCAGCGCATAGAGGTTGATGTGGTTCAGCCCCGTCATCGGCAGCGAAAAGCGCAGCCAGAATACGCCGTCCGCCAGCTCTGTGACCTCGCCCGGCTCCGGCGCTGTGTCGGTCACGAAGTCGAGGCCAACGCCGCGCTTCGGTTTGTCGGCGATGAGCGACGCATCATGCGGGCTCGCCGGAGACGGCTTGGTCAGGATTTTCGGAGTGTCGGCCATTCACAGAGCCTAGCGGAAGCGGGCTCGCGCTGCCAGCGATCAGCCCACCGCACGGATATGCGATGATCAGTGGCCTGAGCCTCGCACCGCGCGGCAGACGAGAGGCTACTCCTCCTCGCCGTTCTCCATTGCAACCTGCGCGTCGCTGCGCGGGGCGGCCATGCCTTGTCCCTGATAGGCCTGGCCCGGGCGGCCGGGATTGTCCGGGTTGAACCCACCCGTTCCACCACCGCCCGTCGCACGCGTGTCGATCGTCTCCTCGCCATCGACCGGATAGGCCTCGGTAATCGGCGCGGGCGTGCCGTCGGCCTGCATCTGCGGGTCGCGGATGGAGGGGTCCTTGAGGTTCGGCGTGCCGCGCTTGGACTCGCTGATGTCTGGAATATTGCTCATTTTCGTGTCTCCTTGCCCTTTACGACGGCTACGGCGGCGCAAGGTTCCGACAAGCGCGCAATTGCAGGCATTGCCTTGCCCCGTTTCCACCCATAGCGTGAGGCCATGCCCGCCATTCGCTCCAAGATCGATGTGACCAGCCCGGAGTTCGCCGCCAATCGCGCCGCGATGGACGCGTTGACCAAAGACCTGCGAGAGCTGGTCGCTCACTACGCCAAGGGCGGCAGTGAGCGCGCCCGCGAACGCCACCTGTCACGCGGCAAGCTGCTGCCACGAGAGCGCGTCGAGCGCCTGCTCGATCCGGGCACGCCGTTCCTGGAACTGTCGCAGCTCGCAGGTCACGACATGTATGGCTTCGAGGTCCCTATGGCCGGGATCATCACGGGAGTCGGCCGCGTGTCCGGGCGCGACTGCGTCATCATCTGCAATGACCCGACCGTGAAGGGCGGAACCTATTTCTCCATGACGGGCAAGAAGCAACAGCGCGCGCAGGATATCGCGCGCGAGAACCGCCTGCCCTGCATCTATCTGGTCGATAGCGGCGGCGGTTACCTGCCGCGCCAAGCCGAGATGTTCGCCGACCGCTTCCACTTCGGCCGGAGCTTCTACAACCAGGCGCAGATGAGCCGCGAGGGCATCGCCCAGATCGCCTGCGTCATGGGCAGCTGCACGGCGGGCGGCGCCTATGTGCCCGCCATGGCGGACGAGGCGGTCATTGTCGCCAATCAAGGCACGATCTTTTTGGGCGGACCGCCGCTGGTCAAAGCCGCAACGGGCGAGGAAATCGGCGCAGAAGAGCTCGGCGGTGGCATGCTCCACGCCAGCCAGTCGGGCGTGGTGGACCACCTCGCGTCCAATGACGACCACGCGCTGGCCATCGTAAGGGACATCGTTTCAACGCTTCCCCCGGCCGAGTTCAGCTACACGCCGGACCTGCCTGAGGAGCCGCTCTACCCCGCGCATGAGCTCGGCGGTGTGGTGCCCGCCGACATTCGACAGCCCTATGACTGCCGCGAGATCATCGCGCGCATCGTCGACGGCTCGCGGTTTGATGAGTTCAAGGCGCTCTATGGCTCGACCGTCGTCACGGGCTTTGCCAAGCTGCACGGATACCAAGTTGGGATCATCGGCAATAACGGCGTGATCTTTTCCGACGGCGCGGTGAAGGCGGCGCATTTCATCTCACTCTGCTGCCAGCGCAAGATCCCGCTCATCTTCCTGCAGAACATCACGGGCTTCATGGTGGGGTCCAAGGCCGAGGCCGGCGGCATCGCAAAGCACGGCGCGAAAATGGTCCACGCCGTGGCAAACGCTCAAGTCCCGAAATTCACCGTCGTCGTCGGCGGCAGCTACGGTGCCGGTAACTACGGCATGTGCGGCCGCGCCTATGAACCGCGCCTCATGTTCATGTGGCCGAACGCGCGGATTTCCGTGATGGGCGGAGAGCAGGCGGCCAATGTGCTCGCCGATGTGGCGAGAGGCTCGGACGGCTGGAGTGAGGACGAGCGCGAAGACTTCATGCGGCCGATCCGCGAGAAATATGACGAAGAGGGTCACCCCTATTACGCCAGCGCCCGCATCTGGGACGACGGCATCATCGCGCCCGAAGACACGCGGACGGTGCTGGGGCTGGGCTTGGCGATGAGCGCCAATGCGCCGGTGG
>CALDUL010000121.1 GCA_937923575.1 uncultured Algimonas sp. | reverse complement strand
CTCACTCATTTCAGGCCAAATTGCCAGAATGTAGGGTTATACCCCCGGCCTCAAAACTCCATTTTTACCGAGCGGTCTGCCTAGTGGGACAGCCCGCCTCGTCGCCCCGACTGCCACGGACTTTTCAGTGCCCCGAAAGGTCGCCCCGGCAGGCGGGCGGCGAGATGCGCAGCGCACACGCCCGGCGCAAAGTGAGACTGACCGAAGGCTCACCGCAGAGGGTCCGAGGCTCCCATACGAAGCCCGCGAAGGCGAAGAACGGGTTCTCGGTCACCCCCACAGCCAAAACACCCATCCGCCACTGCGAGGGCTATGCGCTATCCGGCGTCGATGAAGGACGGGGTGGGGTCAGCCGAGAAAAGTGTATTTAGTCGAAAACTGGGGGGACATATGAGGACCGCATAGGCGGTACCCCAATCACACAAGCTCTATCAGACTTTGATAAAGTTCTGCTCGTTCTCAAGACCCACCCGACGTAATCATTCACCTTCTCAGAGATTTTTTTATCCAAGTTTGTAATCGTGGCTGGACGTGTAGTCATAGCGAATGATTTTTGCCAGCCGTAGGTTCGAAGCTGGACCTTATGAAGCGTAGAACTCATCGAAGCATCCCGCGACAAAGCCTTATTGTCTCGAATGAAAGACTGCATCTCCATTTTCGAATGGCTTAGCGAGGATGATATTCTATCTAAAAGGTTATCTTGCGACTTTTTAGATGGCTCTATGTAACTTGGGTGACACCAGTACCCGAGACATCCAAAGCCCTTTGCGCAGAGACCTTCCTCAGCTTTGTCGCTCCCTTTCACTGGAGCATATAACGAGAAGCCAAAATCTTTAAGTCCTTCGGCAAGCTTGGTCTTGGCTAATTCGACTGTGTCTTTGTCAGGTCCCAAAATGACTACATCGTCGATGTATCGAACACACAGTACACCCATCGTGTTTATTTCGTTATCAAGATTATATAGAAGAATGTTTCCCGCTAGTGCGGAAAGGGATGATCCTTGTGCTACGCCGATGCCATTGCTTGGAAAAATATCTTTATATTTGACTATGTCTTTCTCGTTACTCAGTTCGACTTTCAAGCATGAATCAAACAGCCTTGTGAGCTCGACATCACCTGTTTCCTTGAGAATGGTTTCAAGAACATTCTTTTGTGGGATGGCCGTGAAGAATGCTTTTATGTCTGATTTATAGTAGTGGGTGCAGCCTGAATTCATTGCTTGATAAAGTAATTTTATCGCAGGCGTGCTGCCGCCATAGGGCTTCATCAAGCCGCCCACACCAAATGTTGAGGTATTCACTTGGTTGAGTTTTCCAAGCCTCGGATCAGTTGTAGTGCTAAATCGAGAGCTTATATTGCTTGAGTCGATTACACGCCGAGGCTGTAGAACCTGTAGGATAGCACGCTGAACGATGCGGTCTTCGAGTGTCGCAATCACTATAGGGCGCGGACTCTTATTTTGCGCTATTCTGGCTTTCGCGTCCTTCAGAACGCCGTATGACTTTCCAAAGTTGTAGTCCTTTTGACGAAGCTTCTCTTGGATTTTTCGAATATGAGACTGATGACGGAATTCAAACTCTGAAGCCGAGCCCTTGATCTTATCATTAGATGAGTTCAGGGCGCTCTTTCGAACATGTCTCCAAGCTGAAAATAAATTTTGCGACGATCTTACGTCAGCAATTAATGAATTCGTCATTCTGCGCTCGGGACCCTATTAAAACACTTATCCCGACCGATGACGGAGCACCAACCCCTTCGCTTGGCCGTGTGGCCTTGGAGGGCACGTCGCCTGATTTCTCAGACGCCGCGTGCTGCACGCTAGGTTCGTGGCGCTGGCTTGTAGCCAACAACACTACGCTCGCGAGCAAGCGGGTTGCGACGCATAGCGCGATAAGCACCATGCCGATTGTTGCTGCCTCAATAGGCAGCTGGGCGAAAATTTCTGACATTATACCATTCTCCAACATAGTTAGTTTTTGGCAAATGCAAGCGTTTTCTGCGCCGCGCGGGCCCGCCGACTCAAATGCTCATCAGCCAGTAAAGGGTTTCCGCGTTGGGAAGTGTTCCTGGCTTTCTGTGCGTCGGTCGGGACAGCACCAACCCCTTCGCTTGGCCGTGTGGCCTTGGAGGGCACGTCGCCTGATTTCTCAGACGCCGCGTGCTGCACGCTAGGTTCGTGGCGCTGGCTTGTAGCCAACAACACTACGCTCGCGAGCAAGCAGTCTTCCTAACAGTTGGTTAATGCCGTAGGCTTCGTCAAGGGGTGGGCAGAAAACTACTCAACCGCCCCAAACACCACGCTTCCATTCGTCCCGCCAAAGCCGAACGAATTACTCATCGCCGTCCTGACCTCGCGCTCCTGCAGCTCTCTCGCGATCTTGATGTCGGCGACCTCTGGGTCGATCTCCTCGATATTGATGGACGGGGCGATGAAGCCTCCCTGCATCATCAGGAGGGTGTAGATGGCTTCCTGGACGCCGGCGCCCCCTAGGCTGTGGCCGGTAAGGGCTTTGGTGGCGGAGACTGTGGGAGCCGTGTCGCCATTGCCGAACAGCTCGAAGATGGCGCGGCTCTCGGCGATGTCGCCGACCGGGGTGCTGGTCATGTGGGGGTTGATGTAATCAACTGTGTCGAGCCCGGCGCTCTCGAGCGCGAGGGTCATGGCGCGTTTCGCGCCTTCGCCGGACGGGGCGACCATGTCGTAGCCGTCGCTGGTGGCGGCATAGCCGATGACTTCGGCGATGATGTTGGCGCCGCGGGCTTGGGCGTGCTCGAGGCTTTCCAGGACCAGCATGCCCGCGCCGCCTGCGATGACGAAGCCGTCGCGGTTGGCGTCGAATGGGCGGCTCGCCTGATGGGGGCGATCGTTATATTTGCTGCTCATCGCGCCCATGGCGTCGAACAGGTTGGACATGGACCATTCCAGCTCCTCGCCGCCGCCCGCAAACATGACGTCCTGCTTGCCCCATTGGATCTGCTCGACCGCCGCGCCGATGCAGTGGAGCGACGTGGTGCAGGCGCTGGTGATGGAATAGTTGACGCCCTTGATCTTGAAGTGGGTCGCGAGCGTGGCCGAGACCGTGCTGCTCATCGCCTTGGGCACGGCAAAGGGGCCGACGCGCTTGGGCGCCATGTTCTTGCGGGTGATGTCGGCGGCGCGGACGATCTCGAGCGAGGACGGGCCGCCTGAGCCCGCAATGATGCCGGTGCGCGGGTTGGAGATCTGCTCCTCGGTCAGGCCCGCCTGCTCGATGGCCTGATGCATGGCGAGGCCGGACCAGATCGCGCTGTCGCCCATGAAGCGAAGCGAGCGCTTGCCGATGATCTCTTTCGCTTCCGCAGACGTGTCCGCCGGGCGGCCGGAGACCTGGGAGCGGAAGCCGTATTCGGCCATCTTCTCGTCGGCTGCGATACCGCAACGGCCCGTGCGCAGGCTCTCGGCCACTGTCTCGCGGTCATTGCCGATGCAGCTGATGATGCCCATGCCGGTGACGACTACCCTTTTTAGGGGGACACGTTTTAGCTCGGACATGGGCTTAGCCTTCTTTGGGGGCTTCGGGGACGAAGAGGCCGACACGCAGATCGTCGGCTTTGTAGATCAGCTCGTCATCGGAATACATGCGGCCGTCGGCGATACCGAGCACCAGCTTGCGCCGGATGACGCGCTTGATGTCGATCTCGTAGCGAACCTTCTTGACGTCCGGTGTGACCTGTCCGGTGAACTTCACGCCGCCCACGCCCAGCGCGCGGCCGCGGCCTTCGCCGCCCGTCCAACCCAGCCAGAAGCCCACCAGCTGCCACATGGCGTCCAGCCCCAGACAGCCCGGCATCACTGGATCACCTTGGAAGTGGCAGTCAAAGAACCAGAGGCTCGGATCGATGTCCAGATGGGCGATGATCTCGCCCTTGTTGTAGGCGCCGCCGGTGTCGGCAATGCGCTCGATCCGGTCGAGCATGAGCATGGGCGGCAGGGGCAGCTTGGCATTGCCCGGCCCGAACAGGCTCTCCTTGCCCGAGGTAATCAGGTCGTCATAGTCGTAAGAGGGTTCGATCTTGATCATGGGCGCAAGTCATAAGACTTGGCGCTGGTCGTGCAACCGCGAGTTAGAGAGATCGTGAGCCCAGTTTGCTCGCTCAGCCCGCTTTTGTGACGACGAAGCGAGAAAGCGAATCCTGCGCCTGACCCCATTCGGGCTCAAGCTCCACAGCGCGCTTGAGATCGTAATAGGCCGATTTGGCATCGCCCATGCGTTCATGCACCAGCGCGCGGTTGAAACGCGCGATCGCTTCTTTGTCCGTGCCTGCGGCAATGGCCGTGTTCAGCGCGCTCAGCGCGGCGTCGTCATTGCCGAGATAGAACAGCACAGCGCCGCGGTTGATATAGGCTTCGGATAATGTGCCGTCGATCGTGAGCGCTTCGGCCAGATCCCGATCCGCACGTTCATAGTCGCCGGAGCGCATATGCAGCACACCGCGGTTTACATAGGTCGCCGCGCGATCGGACCGGGTCATCATGTCGTCCAGCGCTTCGGTACAGGTGCGGATGGCGCTGGAACTGCCCTGATCCCCGGTCTTGGCCGACATGAAACACGCCTGCGCCTGGCCATTGCCGGCCACGAAGACTTGCGCCTGAGCGGGCAAGGCGGTGGCGGCGAAAAAGAGGAGGGGGAGGCCAAAGTGTTTCATGGGCGCCGCATAGCATATTTTGCCCTGCGGCGGAAATCACGCTAGCAGTATCGCTATGAATGCCCCTACAAAGCCCGTCTTTCTCGACACACCGATGTTCGCACCGGGCGAGGTGTTTTCGCTCACGGATGCGACGGAAAGCCGGGCCGAGCCTTGGTTTAACCAATCGCTGGTGCGCGCCAATGACAGCGTGCTGCGCGTCGCCAAGCTCCACGGAGAATTCCACCATCACAGCCACGACACGGACGAGCTGTTCTTCGTCGTCGACGGCGCGATGCAGATCGATATCGCCGGCGAGCTGCATGACCTGCGCGCGGGCCAAGGCGTCTGCATCCCGGCTGGGGTCACCCACCGCACACGCGCGGATCATCCCGCGACCGTCCTGCTGGTTGCCGCGATCGAGGCCAGCATGGCCGGCGCGGCCCCGGCAAAGCCCGACTGACATGCGCGCGTCCCGGCTCACCACGGCCATCCCGCTGCTGCTTCTGCGCGTCTACAAGCTCGCCATCTCGCCCGTGCTCCAAGCCCTCGGAGTCCGCTGCCGCCACGAACCCGGCTGCTCCACCTACATGGCGACCGCCATGCGCCGCTACGGGTTCTGGCGCGGCGGCTGGATCGGGGCGGCAAGGCTCGCGCGCTGCCATCCTTGGGGGACGACCGGTGTGGACGAAGTGCCGGAGCAGGCGCCCGCGCCGTGGTGGCGCCCTTGGGGCAATGGGCGGTGGCGTTGGGAGTAGAGGGCGTTCGGGTAACCCGGACAAACCTTCATTAGATAACATCTGTTGCGGTATTGCCGCGCCGCGTCTCTCTGCTAAGTCCGATCGACCTGCCGCAGCCGTAAGAACCTTATGAATATTCACGTCTCCCCAGACGAGCCCATCGACCTCACGAATTGCGACCGCGAACCGATCCACGTGCCCGGGCGGATCCAGTCGTTTGGCGCGCTGCTGGCCTTCACGCCGGATTGGTTGGTGGTGCGTGCGTCCGACAATGTGCCAGCGCTTCTGGGGCTGACGTTTTCCGACCTGACGGGCCGCGAGGTGTCAGACCTGTTTCCGGCCAAGACCATTCACGACCTGCGCGGCCGGCTGGCCATGATGGGCCATGAGGATGCCGTGGAGAGGATGTTCTCGGTCGATCTGCTGGGCGACGGGCAGCTCTTCGACGTGGCGCTGCACCTGTCGGGGCAGCATTCCGGCAAGGCCATTGTGGTCGAGATGGAGCGCGCGGAACCCAAGGGCAGCTCCGACTACACCGCCTATATACGGCCGATGATCGAGCGCATCCGGCAAGGGGCGAAGGACGGCGGCGTGGAAGCGCTGTGCAAGATCGCGGCGCGGCAGGTCAAAGCGCTGATCGGATTCGACCGCGTCATGGTCTATCAGTTTGCCCCGGATGGCGACGGCCATGTCATCGCCGAAGCCCGCGAGTCCAGGCAGGTGCCGTTCCTCGGCCTACGCTATCCAGCCTCCGACATCCCGAAACAGGCGCGCGCACTCTATAAGCGCTCGCTGCTTCGAATCATTTCCGACGTCAACGATCCCGGCTTTCCGATCCAGCCCGTGCTGGATTCGCGCGGCCAGCCGCTGGATATGTCGCTGTCCTCCACCCGTGCTGTCTCGCCGATCCATCTGGAATATCTGCGCAATATGGGTGTGGCGGCCTCCATGTCGATTTCGATCCTGGTGAGGGGGGAGCTCTGGGGGTTGATCGCCTGTCATCACGACACCCCGCGCGTCATTTCCTATGAGCTTCGATCGGCGGCCGAGCTGTTCGCGCAGCTATTTGGCTTTGTCGTGTCCGAGTCCGAGTCGGACCGGGCGCGCGACGACGAGATCCAAGCTCGCCTGCTGCATGACCGCATCATGGCGGAGCTGGCCGATGGACGTTCGATCGAGGAGAATTTCGAGCCATTCGCGAACGCCATTCGATCGGTCATCGACTATACCGGCATTGCATTGATCACCGATGGCCGCGTGCAGATGAGCGGCCAGACGCCGACAAAGGACCAGCTCAAGCCCCTGGCGCGCTTTCTCAATACCACCGCCGTGTCGCAGATATTTGCAACCGATCGATTGTCCCGCGTCTATCCGCCAGCGGATGACTACACCAATATCGCGTCGGGTATTCTCGCCTTGCCGGTCTCGCGAAAGCCGCGCGACTACATCATCCTGTTCCGCGACGAACTGGTGCGTAGCGTCAATTGGGCCGGCAATCCGGACAAGCCGGTCGAGGTCGGACCCAATGGTGTGCGCCTGACCCCGCGCAAAAGCTTCGATAGCTGGTCGCAGGACGTCTACGGCCAGTCCAAGCCCTGGACGCATACGGAACTACGCGCGGCCGAGAGCCTGCGCATTACCCTGCTCGAAGTCGTGCTGCGCATGACCGACAGTTCCGATCGCGAACGCGCGCGCAGTCAGGAACAGCAGGAGCTTTTGATCGCGGAGCTGAATCACCGCGTCCGCAACATACTGAACCTGATCCGAGGCTTGATTAGCCAGAGTGCGGACGGCCGCTCTGTGTCCGAGTTCACCGATGTCATCGGCGGACGCATCCACGCGCTGGCCCGGGCGCATGACCAGATAACCAATGAGAATTGGACACCCGCTCCGGTGCGAGAGCTGATCAACACCGAAGTCTCCGCCTATCTGGGCGACGACAGCACACGGGTGACGATCGAGGGTCGCGATGCGCTGCTGGAGCCCACGGCGTTTACCACGCTGTCGCTCGTCATCCATGAAATGGTGACCAATGCCGTTAAATACGGCGCGCTATCGAACGCCAATGGTCGCGTCACTCTGACCCTGCGCGAAGCCGATAATGGCGGGCTGATCCTGGGCTGGCGCGAACAGGGCGGCCCGCCCGTCACCGCCCCAACGCGGCGCGGTTTCGGCTCGACCATCACAGAGCGTTCGCTCTCCTATGAGCTGAAAGGCAAATCGGAACTGACCTACGATCTGACAGGCGTGCGGGCGCGGTTCGAAATTCCGCCCGATTTCGTGGCGGGCTTTGTCGATGCGGCGCAATCCGATGTCGTCGTGGACGAGGCACAAGAGCAGACGCCGGTCGGCGTCACGGGCACTGCGCTGGTGGTCGAAGACAATATGATCATCGCGCTGGACGCCGAAGACCTCATCAGCTCGCTCGGCGCGGATAGGGTCGTGACCGCGTCGACCACCGCCGAGGCCATGCAGCTGATAGAGCAGGCCACGCCCGACATGGCGCTGCTGGACGTCAATCTCGGTAATGAGACATCGGAGCGCGTCGCCGACAAGCTGGCAGAGCTGGGCGTGCCGTTTATCTTCGCCACCGGCTACGGCGACCGGACCTCGCTGTCGGACAAGTTCCCCGGAGCGCCTTTCCTGCGCAAACCCTATGATGTGGAAATGGTGCGCCAGGCCCTGCGCGCCATGCGCAGCCAGACAAGCTAGGCCGTGGCTGCCACATCGGAAATCGGAGTCCGGCTGAAGCCGGACACGCTACGCGCCCGACTTCGCCGTGATACGCGCGAAGCGCATGACCGCGTCGACGCCGCCGCTGGGGCGCTCGATCTAAGCCAGCCTGATCACCGCGCACGCTTTGTCCGCGCTCATGCTCGAGCCTACCGAGAGCTCGCGGCGCGCGGCGCGGCGCTGGGCGGGTTGATCGCGCATAGGCTGGACTGCGCCGCTCGTGATGCGGCCACCCTTGGAATAGGGTTGGATGCGGATAGGGCTTTGGCTCTCTCGCCGATGCACGGCGAAACGGCGGCGCTCGGCGTCGGCTATGTGCTCGGCGGCTCGCATTTGGGCAACCGCTTGCTGGCGCGGGATTGGGTGGGCCAATCCGCACTGCTGTCCGACGAGCGACTGGGTGAGCATTGGCGCGACCTGCTGCCCGCCTTGCGCGAGCACGCCGCGCGCGGGGAGCGGGCCGACCGTGTCTTGGACGCGGCGCTCACAACCTTTGCCGTTTTCGAAGCCGCATTTTCCCGACAATAAACTGCGGCATTTCGCTTGTTTGATGACCTATAATTGACTGCCTTTAAACGGAACGCTGCCCCTGGGTTCACGTTATATCCGCGTGACAGATGGCAACGACCCCTCCGACGCCGATACGGCCACCGTCCTCATCGTGGAGGATGAATTTCTCATCGGCATGGATATGGAGATCATGCTGCAGGACTGCGGCTATGGCACGTTCGGGCCTTGCGACACGGTCCTCTCAGCCATGCAGACTCTGGACGACAACGATGTCGACGCCGCAGTGCTTGACCTGGACTTGCGTGATGGCAGCAGTGTTCCGGTTGCCAAGCGCCTGCGTGCGCAAGACACGCCCTTCGTTTTCTCCACCGGACGCCCGGGGCGTATTCCCGAAGCCTTTACCGATACTCCACGGCTGACGAAGCCGTGCAGTCTGGTTGAGCTTCGACGCGCCATGTCCAAACTATTGGGCGGAGGGAGGCGTTGATGGTGGCAGAGGCCGTCTGGGCGATGGCGGACGCGTAAACGCCACAAGGTTCCCCTCCTATCGCGGGCTATGGACGATAACAATTGTTGCATTATAGAGAACGCGCCGCATCGATGCGGTTGAAGGGACAGGCCTATGGCCGATTTCGGCGGCATCAGTTCTGCCCAGTGGAAAGATCTTGCCCCCGCGGCGGGCGGCATCGGCCGTTGGGTCTGGGATCTCGAAAGCGGCGAGTGCGAGCTCGACGATGTGTCGCTCGCGCTTCTCGGCTTGCTTGACGAAACGGGTGTGCCGCTGCCGGGCAAGATGCCGATTGGCGAGTTTTTCGCGGTCGTTGATCCGGCCGATTCCGACAGCGTCAAAGCAGCCGCCGATGAGGCCATGAAGACAGGCCAGCCCTATACGGCGGACTTCCGCATCACACGACATGACGGCGAGACGGCTTGGATCCGCGGTTCCGGCGTCATGGCCATGATCGAGGGAGACCGCAGGGCCCTGATCGGCGCCAATATCGACATCACCGAGCTGCGACAGACGCAGGAAGCGCTCGAGCTCGTCGCCGGCGAGATGGTGCACAAGATCGGCAATCTGCTCTCGCTCGTCTCCGGGCTTTACCGCATGGCGTCACGCCGAGCCGAGTCGGTTGCCGATCTCGACGCTGCCTTTCTGGGCCGCCTCGGAGCGCTTTCAAAAGTCACGCGCCTGTCCATGGACACGCAGGGTGAGACCATGTCGGTGCGTGAGCTCGTCTCACTGGTCTTGTCGGAGCTGGAGAATTCGGAGCAGGTGAGCATGCGGATTGACGATGTGCGGCTCAACCCGGCCGCCTCGCAGACCATCACCCTCGCGCTCAACGAATTGCTGACCAACGCGGTCAAACACGGCGCGCTATCCGAGCCCGATGGCGGTCTGAACGTCGCGATCATTTCCGATAGGCCGGGCGACACATTCACCCTGTCATGGAAAGAGCGCGTGTCCTTTCCGGTCAACGCGCCCGACGACAATCGGTCCTTCGGCATGACCGTGCTCAACCGTATGACTACCGCCACCTTCCGCGGCAGGCCGACTTTCGACTGGCGTTCGGACGGCCTGCATTTCTCCTGCGACTGGCCGCTCGCCCTGATGGAGGGGTAGGAGTTAGACGGGTAGAAGGTCGGAGCGCTGGGATGCGGGTCTTGGACGGCGCATATTCCAGACCCAGCCTCGGTGAGCCAGGATGTCGATCACCCACCCAGCCGGATCGATCTGCCCAGCCTCCAGCCCGATTCGCGCCGATTCCGGAAAGGCATGTGGGGCAGAGCGCCAGCATTCCCCATGGGTAGGCGCGCCCGCGATTCAACACGCGCCGGACGCAGAGGAGCGGGCCAGTGGCGTTGATCCCGTGCGCCGGCTCCAACGTGGCTAATCAGTGGCAGGTCCAACTGCCTAATATGGCGGGGGCGTCCTCAAAGAGACTCACGCGGCGAGGCCGCCTTCGATCGCCGTGCGCACAGCCCGCTCACGCTGTCCCAACTCGCGTGCGAGAAAGCTCTCCAGCTCCGGGTCGAGCGGTGCGGGTCCCGGCCGTGTGCGGCGGACGGCCTGGTCAGCCAGCAGTATTTCGCGGCCCACGGCGAGTATGGCGAGCAGCGCGCGCGGCACGAAGAGCAGGCTTGGACGATGCAGCGCGCGGGCGAGGGCGCGGGCAAACTCAGCCTGTGTGACCACGCCCGTCACGGCGTTGACCGGACCGCGGAGCGTGTCGCGTCCCACGGCGTCGACGATTTGCGCGACGACATCGTCGCGGCTGATCCAGCTTATGCGCTGTGTGCCGTCACCCAGCCGCGTGCCGCCCGCATATTCCGTCGGGACCAGCTGTTGGCCCAGCGCGCCGCCGTCACGGCCCAGTACGACACCGATGCGCAGGATCACCGTGCGCAGGTCGGGATGTCGTGCCTCGATGCGGCCCGCTTCGGCCTCCCAATCGAGGCAGAGCCGCTGGCTGAAGCTGCCGTCCACCTCGATCCAGCTGTCCTCGTCCACAGTTCCGGGGTGCACGCCGTAAGCGCCGATGGCGCTGCCGCTGATGAGCACACGCGGAGCCCTTTGCAACCGGTCGATAAGGCGGCCCAGCGCAGCCGTCGTCTCCACGCGGCTGTCCAGCATCCGCGCCTTGGCCGCTTCGGTCCAAATCCCCGCCATGATCGGCGCGCCGGCGAGGTTTATGACGGCGTCAATCGTTGTGTCGTCCGCGATCTGGTCCAGGCTCTCCACAACGGTGAAGGGCGGCCGCAACCCGCGCACATTGCCAGCGCGCGCCAGCATAATCACGCGGTGACCGGCCGCTTGCAGGGCGGGGGTAAGGCGCTGTCCGATGAAGCCCGTACCGCCGGTGATGAGCACGGTCATTGGGGCGGCCCGCGCCGGGAGCAGGGCGCTCACATCGCGCTCGGTCAGCCGCGCGAAGCGGTCGCTGGCGAGCCAGTCTCGGACAGCCAGCACGGTCGTCGCGGCTGCGCCTGCCAAACACAGCGCGCTCCACCAGCCATGCCAGACGGGTGTAAGGCCAGCGGGGTTTGCGCTCCAGCTGATCAGCACCGGGATCAGCAGCACGAGGATCGCGCCGTAATTGGCGGTCAGGACCGTGTGCAGCAGTCGCTCGGTCACCGGCAGCTTTCGCGTCGCATCCTCTTCGGCGAAGTCTTTCAGCGTGATGGCGAACTCCGCCACCAGTACGGCGATCAGCGCCAGCGCCAACCATCCTCCGGGCCGCACCGTCGCGAGTCCCGCGAGCACGCCGCCGTAGAAGAGATTGCGTAGCGCGTGCAGGCGCAGCTCTGTCCGCTGGCTGCGTCGCCAAGCCAGCCGTTCGGTGATCTCGTGATGCCCGATGGTGTCGAGCCCGCCCATGATGATCTGGGCAGCGATGAGCGTCCAGAGAAGCGTGGTCATGGTGTCTCTTTCATATCGGTGAAGCGGATGCGCTGGTCGAGCAGCGTGCCGAAGAGGCGGTGGCGCAGCTCCAGCGTGAAGTCGAACAGGCCGTCTCCGCGGTCGTGATGGCCGACAATCAGCTGTCCGGGTGTGAGCCATCGCGGCAGTGGGATGCGCAGGCGCCCTGCACGCAGCAGATATCGATCGCTCTCGAACACGATGCCGTCTTCGGCGCCGCGCACACGCAGGCTCATGCCGAGCCAGGCGCTGACCCATTCCTCGCAGCCCGTTGCGCCGCCGAAGCGTTTGGTGCTGTGGATGACTTGCGGAAAGCCGGGGCCTCTTCGGGCGTATTGGCGGAGCCAGAATTGACCGTCGCCATGGGCATCCTCCGTGACGCTGACCACGGCCGCGGCGCCCGCATTGCCGTGGTCCAACGGCAGCGGTGCCCCGGCCAGACGGCAGGCGTGAGCGAGCAGCCAACCGGCCGCGTTCATGCGCGTATGGATGACATGTCCCCGATAGAGGGCCGCATCGCCGCAGCCGATCCGCTTGGTGAACCGATTGCGAACGGCGGTCGGGAGGTCGGCCCATGCCTCTCGTCCGAGCAGACGGGCATAGCGTGGGTCGTAGAGGGTGGCGGTTGGACCATAACGACCTCCGTCACCCGGATCGTGCCGGGGAATTTTGCTTGTCGCCTCGACGACTGGGTTGTGTCCAAACCTGTATATCAATCCCTTGGAAGTCCACGGCTCAAGGCCAGGGACGGGCCTCTTCACGGCGATGCCCGGGCCAGTCGCGTCGCTGCCGGCAGTCAGCGTGTTGCGTGTGCGTCGGGCGGGCATGGCGTGTGTCTCCTGTCTCGTTAGCTTTTCGCGAGGCCGAGCAGGGCAACAATCCGGTCGCCGAGCCTCACGAGTCGTGTGAGTGTCCTCACCGGCAGCGCCTGCATCTGGCTGTACCAGCGGTCCATATCGCTGGTGAAAGCGTGCATCTCGCGCAGGCGTCGGCGCTGCTCGTCGCTGACGCCCGCGTCACCTTCCGCATCGGACAAGCAGTGGGCGAGCGTCTCCAGCGCGGGGTCGATCTCGCGCGCTTTGCGCACGGCGGCGATTCGGCGGGCGAGCTCCCACACATCGGTCTCGGCCGTGAAGTGGTCGCGGCGATCTCCGGCCACGGGCACGCGGCGCACGATCTTGAACGCCATCAGCTCTTTCAGGCTGTTGCTCACATTGCTGCGCGCAACGCCGAGACTCTCGCTGATCACATCGGCGGGCAGGGGCGTCTCGCTGATGTAGAGCAGCGCGTGGATCTGCGCGATGGAGCGGTTCACGCCCCAATTCTGGCCCATGTCACCCCAGTGCAGAATGAAGCGCCGCACCGCTTCGGGCATCACGTCGATAGTTTTAGTTGTTTCTGTCATAACAGAAATATGTGACATGACGGACGTAAATGCAAGAGGTAAATGAGCAAGGGCAATGCAACCACGCATGTGTGCAATTCCCTGCCGTTCCCCTGTCGGCCCTATCCATAAATTGTAACCTGCGTTAACGTGCCTCGGGGCGACAGTCGCAGGGACGCGCCCTATAGACTGACAACCGCGGGGTCATCTTGGCCCGCGCGGACCATCGGAGAGTTTATGGCGACCACCCCAGACACAGGGGAGGACCACAGAGCGGACGCACCGGGCACATCATCCGGGGCGGGCGCAGACGAATCCGATTCCAACACAAATGCGACGACGAAGTCGGGCCGCAAACGCGCTGCGCCGCGCACACCCAAATCGCTATCCGCCTCCAAACGCGATGCCGCCTGGCTGAAGACGATTGCCGAAGACCGCGACGCCAAAGCGCTATCCGCGCTGTTCGATATCTATTCGCCCAAGCTTAAGGGCTGGCTGATGGCGCGCGGCGCGCCGGGTGCGACGGCTGAGGACGTGGTCCAGGACGTGATGCTGAAAGTCTGGACGGGCGCGCATATGTTCGATCCGGCCAAGGCGAGTTTTGCGACATGGGTCTACCGCATGACGCGCAACCGCTGGATCGATCACCAGCGCAAGCACGGCCGCATGGATGTGCGCGATCCTGAGTTGATGAAGACAATCGCCGATGACGAAGTGCCGTCAGCCGAGGTCGGCTTCATGGCCGGCGAGGAGAGCGACCGCCTGCGCACGGAAATCGCCAAGCTGACCGACATGCAACAGGCCGCCATCCGCATGGCCTATATGGAGTTCAAGACTCATAAGGAGATCGCGGCGGAGACGGGACTGCCGCTGGGCACAGTGAAGACCCGCATCCGAAGCGCCATGCAGGCGCTGCGGGCGAATATGGGTCAAGCACGCTTGGAGTAGGGCGCGGAAGGAGTAGGGGGGCTCTACTCGCCCATTTGCGCTTCCCGCGCTTTCCGTCCGCCGACGCGGATGATCAGATAGGCGCCTGTCACCAAGGTCGAAATCAGGAACAAGAGTCCGACGATCCGCATCACAAGGCTGCGCTGCTGGATGCCTTCGAGATATGGCGACTCGGCGGATTTCTGCGCATTGATCGCCCGCAGCACGCAGCACTCCCCATTATCGTCGAGCGTGTGAG
The DNA here is from genome assembly GCA_937923575.1 of uncultured Algimonas sp. Classification (GTDB taxonomy): domain Bacteria; phylum Pseudomonadota; class Alphaproteobacteria; order Caulobacterales; family Maricaulaceae; genus Litorimonas. The sequence continues at coordinate 2,927 of CALDUL010000121.1, read as the reverse complement.
CGAGCTGCACGAGCAGGTACTCGCCATTTTCGAACTTCAGCTCCTGCGCCAGATTGTAGGTCCCCGTGCGGACTGCGCCTTGCGTTGCGGAATAACTCTGTTCGGTCCGGGCCTGCACGCCGACGATGTCGCGGCTCACCACCGGGCTGTCCGGTATATTGGCGACCATGCGGGTCATCTGCTCGCGGAATTCGGGATTGTCGCGTTCTTCGGGGAAGGCGTCGAAGATGAACTGCGTCTCGCCCGCGATCAGGCGGTCGATCTGGCCGTCAGCTTCGGACCGTACGTCGGACGGCAGCAGCTTGTCGGCCATGGCCTCCATGGAGCAGCCCCCCAAGAACAGGGAGAAGACGGCAAATAAGGCAAGGTACAGGCGCGGCATGCGCCCGCATTTAGCGTTTCAGCGCGTCTTCGACAGCCCTGATCTGTGCGTCAAATGTGACGTCCTCGGCGCGCAAGCTGGTGATCCGCTTGACCGCATGCATGACGGTCGTGTGGTCGCGCCCGCCAAAACGCCGGCCGATATCGGGGAGCGACCGCTTGGTCAGCTTCTTGGACAGATACATGGCGACCTGCCGCGGACGGGCGACGGCGCGCGCGCGGCGCTTGGAGCTCATATCGGTCAGGCTGATGGAAAACGCCTCGCAGACCGTGCGCTGGATGCGGTCCACGGTCAGGCGCTGACCGGTCATGTAACGACTGTCGGACAGTGTCTCCTGCACGGTCTCCAGCGTAATCGGCGTGCCGAGAAATTCGCTCTGCGCCACGATCTGGTTGAACGCGCCTTCGAGATCGCGCGGCGTGGCGTTCATGCGCGCCGCCAGATGGTCGCGCGCGGCCTGCGGCACGGCCAGCGTCGGGCTGTGCTCGCGGCGGCGGGCGATCAGGCGGTCGAGAATACGCAGGCGCAGGTCATAGTCGGCAGCCGCGATCTTGCAGACGAGACCGGATGACAGATAGCTCTTCAAGCGGTCAGACGCCTTCTCGATCGTGTCGGGGTGGCGGTCAGAGGCCAGCAGGATCTGACGGCCCGAACCGATCAGGCTGATGACCGTGTGCAGAAGCTCTTCCTGGCTGGCGGGTTTGTCGCTGATGAAGTGAATGTCGTCGATGATCAGCAGGTCGACATCGCGCAAGGACGCCTTGAACGCGGTCAGCCCGTCGCGGCCCGCGCCGCGCACGCTGGCGACGAATTGCGCGACGAAATCCTCGGCAGAGACGAATTTCACCCGGCGGTCCGAATCGTTCTTCTTCACCTCCGCTTCGATGGCGTGGAGGATATGGGTCTTTCCCATGCCGTTGGCGCCGTGCAGCACGATCGGATTATATTGCGGGGTTGGATTGTTGATGACCTGCTTGGCGACCGCAATGGCGAGTTCATTGGACGGTCCGGTCACGAAATTCTCGAGCGTGAAGCGCGCGCGGGCGAGCTCCGACACAGGCGCTGGCACGAGGCGCGGCGCAGAGGTGCGCGGCGACATGGAACCGCGCGCATCGCTCGGACGCCCCAGGCTGCTCATGCCGGACAGTCCTTGCGCCGAAGAGGGAGAGCGCGAACCCGTGGGCCGCGGGCCCGACACGATGCGCACGCCGCGCGGCGGATCGACCCGGTCATGCTTTGACCAAAGGCGACGGAGCGTCTCCGCATATTGGCTGTTGATCTTGGACGCCACGAAAGCGGACGGCGCGGACAGCGTTACCGTGTGCGGGTCGGCACCGGCGATGAAGAGCTGTCCCGTCCAGGCGCGGTGGACATTGCGGCCCAGCGCTCGGGCGAGGTCTTCATTGACGCGTTTGAACGTGTTGTGCGCGCTCTGGATCGGGGCTTCGCCAGTGTAGAGGTCGGGTGCGGTCTCTGTGTCGTCTGAGGTTCTGTTCCGCAATCCAGCCATTGACAATTCTCCGAACAGAACGAGCTGGGTCAGAAGGCTAACCCATTGATCCTAGTAATGATTTGCTGGTCCCGGCGCATGATTGCCATCATGCGATCCGAGTTTCCCCGCCTCTATGACAGCCACCCCGGCGCCTGCCACGCCCTCTTTAAAACGACCGATCAGCCGAGCGTCAACGTGTGAATCGGCCTGAATCGCGACAAAGAAAAGTTGACTCAAAAAAACACTTGAATCGCAAGCATCTGGCGGATGCGAAAACCAAAGATTTGTGGAAAAAAGTGACTCCCGTTTGGGTTCACAACAACGGGTTAACGCAGAATCGGGGTGCTGTCTTAGTCCAGATTAATCCTTGGCGTTTCAAAGGCGCGTCGAAGCCTGAGCCCATTTGCGTCTGCTGATAATTTAGCGTCAGCGCCGCTATCTCCGTTGAGGGCTCGCCTGCGGAGATCCTTATCGCGCAGCAAAAAGCCGGACCCGCTGTCGCGAATCCGGCTGATCGGTTTACCGTCCCCGCGCCATGCGAGGATCAGGAGTTGGGGTCTAGGCGAGCGCCTTGACGCGTCGCGACAGGCGCGAGATTTTCCGTGCTGCCGTGTTCTTGTGGTACACGCCCTTGGAGACGGCGCGCATCATGGCAGGCTCTGCGAGTTGCAGAGCGGCGGAGGCGTCGGCCTTGTTGCCGGCTGCGATGGCTTCTTCAACCTTGCGCAGGGTGGAACGGACCATGCTGCGACGTGCCTTGTTGACGGCCGTCTTGCGTTCCATCTTGCGGACGTTTTTCTTTGCGGAACTCGTGTTCGCCATGTGTCGTATCTCTATCTCGTAAACGTAAGAAAGCCCGCGCCATAGGGGGCGGGCCGGAAGTTGCTGCGCAGATAGGCGCGGGACGTGGCGATGTCAACGGCAGGGGTGCAGCGGGAGAGGGGCGGCAGGCCGACGTTCTCACACGACCGCTTGCGCGCGCCGCCATCGGGCTGAGGGCGTAGAGCACTCCGAGCCGAGCCAGCGGCTCTAACGATTCTTGAAATGGGGCGC
>CALDUL010000120.1 GCA_937923575.1 uncultured Algimonas sp. | reverse complement strand
CGCCGTGCCCAGCCCATCGCACTGCGCGCGGCTTCCAATTCCAGCACGCGCAATATGGCGGGCTCGCCCGTCAGAGCGCCCTTGCTCCGCCGCATGGCCAGCCCGACCGTGACCGGCAGACTGCGCACCAGCCGATAGCCTAGATATTTGACGCTGCCGGGCGTGGCGTTCTGGTTGGACACGCCGATGACGCCGCTCGTGCGGCGTGCGTCGGCCGCCTCCATCATCTCTGATGCCGTCGCCACGAAGAGCTTCTGTCCGCGCGCGCGATCTGCGACGGCCGCATTGACGGCGAGATGGATGGAGGCCGTCCGCTGCCCTCGCGCATAGGTCTGCGGCACGCCCATATAATGCGCGGTTCGCCCATCAGCATCGTCGCGATTGCCCTGCACGGGCGTCCCGTCGGGATTGTCCAGGTAGAGCCATCGCAGATAGGAATCGCCCGTCGTGGCTTTCGTACCGAAAGTCCTGCGCAGCAGATCGCCCGTCCGCGCGATGTGACCATCCCAGCTCTCGGTCATGGCGCTTGCAGGAAATCATTGGCCGCGCGCTCGAAGGCGTCGATGTCCACCTTGAAGCGGCTCTCGGTCATCGTGGCACGCTTTTCCGGTCGCGGCAGGCGGTAGGGCGTCGGCAGGCGCAGTGGGGCGAGGTGGAGGCTCCGGTCTCGCAGGACACTCCACATCATCATCGGCAGCAGCGGCCCCAGACTGCGCCACTGGCTCGGAAAATGCCGCGCGCCGGACAGCATGCGCCAGGCTTCACCCGCCTCTATGCGGAGGCGAGAAGAGCCGCCCGGGTGCTCGGCCTGCACCGCAAAGGGCGGCCATCCGGTCTCCGACGTCCGGTAATGGCTGACGGCGTAGGACCGCGCGGCTACGCCACGTTCGTCGGCGAGCTTGGCAGCCAGCACATGCGCAACTTCGTGGTCGGGATGGCCGCCCTCGCAGGCGTGGCTCAACACCCGGGTGAGTTCGGGCAATCCGTCCGCAATCATGCGCAGGCGCTCTATCAACGCGCCGATGCGTTCAACCGAGCGCCCGTCCTGCGCGCCGACATCGACGCCAGGGAAGTGCAAATCGTCCGCCGCGACCAGCCCTCTCGTCGCCGCGCGTAGCTCTCGCTCGCGCCGCCCACCGCCTTGCCCCGGCGCATTCGTCGTATAGGCGCAGACCAGCCGCGCGCCGGATGCCGCCTCGCGCTCCATCAGCGGGCGCAGCATGAGCTCGTCATCGGGATGGGCCAGGATCAGCAGGACGGTCCCGCCATCGGTGTCGTAGTGCATTTCGGCCATCGCCTCCGCCTGTAGCGGGCGCGCGGAGTTTTGCTCAACAGCAATTTACTCCTCGGTAAGGATCTTCCGAAACCGGTTCTTCAATCCTCATTCCTTAACTTCCCCTCAAATGGAATTCTGCCTGAGTTGGCAGCCCCTGAAGGGACAAAGACGATGGATGTTATTCTGGGGACTGCCGGCCAAGATGTGTTGGTTGGAACGGATGCGGCGGACGAGATCGACGGTCTTGACGGCCACGACGAGATTTACGCGGGCGCAGGCAACGACCTTGTGCGCGGTGGTCTGGGCCACGACTATATCGAAGGCGGCGCGGGCAATGATGTGATCTATGGCGGCGAAGGGTTCGATCGCCTGTTCGGCGGTGATGGCCGCGACTTCCTCTACGGCGGTGCAGGTCACGACGTACTCTATGGCGGCGCGGGCCGCGACATTCTGGTGGCAGGCGCTGGCTTCGACATCCTCGATGGCGGAGAGGGCGGCGACCTCTATCTCGTGGGGCTCGACGGTATCGGCTTTGTCGAAGACTTTCAGGACAGCGGGCTCGCATTTGCCGACGGCGGCGCGCGCGACCGGATCAAGGCGACCGCCGACGGTGCCGTCGTCGGGCTCATCACGGGATTCACGCTGGAGAGCTCCGGGATCGAAATCATTAGCTCCGGCGGCTTTGCTGACATCACTATCGGCGGCACCAATGACGCGGAAATTTACGACTTCTCCGGCGTGCGCCTGGGCGGCATTCGCATGATCGAGACGCTGGACGGTCACGACACCGTCACGGGCAACCATCAGAACAATCGCATCGATCTCGGCGCGGGCCATGATGTGGCTTTTGGCGCAGAAGGCAACGACTGGATCTGGGGCGGCGAGGGCAATGACATCCTCGACGGCGGCGCAGGCCGTGACCGCCTGGACGGCGGCGCGGGCCACGATATCCTGGACGGCGGAGAGGGTGGCGACGTCTATTTCTACGGGGTCGATGCCAATGGTTTCTTCGACGTCATCACCGATACAGGCGCGTCCGAGGCGGACGGCGGCGGACGCGACCGCATCGTTGCGACCGAAGACAATGTCGCTATCGGCCTGCAGGACGACTTCTCGGCCGCGACCTCCGGTATCGAAGTCATCTCCGGTCGCCGCAACGACAATGTCACGCTGCAAGCCTCTGATGCGGGTGTGATCTGGGACTTCTCGGACATCAAGATCTACGGCATCGAGTCGATCAATGGTGGCGACGGCATGGACATCATCACCGGTTCGGATCGCAAGAACACGATTTTCGGTGAAGGCGGTTCGGACGTGCTTACTGGTGGATCGCGCAGCGATTACCTGTTCGGCGGGGATGACTCCGATTTTCTCTATGGCGGTGGGCGTCGTGACTATCTGTTCGGCGATGCCGGCAACGACGTGATTTCCGGCGGTGCGGGCAATGACATGCTCCACGGCGGCGAAGGCTATGACATCTTCGTCTTCGCTCCGACCGAGGGCCGCGACCGCGTGCTGGACTTCACCGACGGCGAAGACCTGCTGGATCTGACGGCGTTCGGTGTCGATTTCGAGGATGTGAACGTCCGCGAGACGTCGTCCGGCGTGCGGCTGGATGTCGGCGACATGCGCATCTTCCTCGACGGCGTCGACGTCGAGGCGATCGATGCCACGGACTTCCTCTTCTAGAGCGGGCCGACAGAACAGGACGTTGATCAGGGGCCCTTTGTGGGCCCCTTTTTCGTCAGCCTTCCACTTCCCATCGTCTACAAAGGCGTTAGAGTGCCGTTCACGTTTTACCACCTGAACGGCTGGCTCACCCATGAAACTCACACTCGAACGCTCCGCGCTGCTCAAGGGGCTGTCCCACGTCCAATCCGTCGTGGAACGCCGCAATACGATCCCGATCCTGTCCAATGTGCTGCTGGGCGGCGACGGTGGGCAGCTGACTCTGGTCGCGACCGATCTGGATATCGAAGTGTCCGAGACTGTCGACGCTGGCATCGATGCGCCGGGTCAGGTGACGGCCCCGGCCCACACGCTCTATGACATCGTGCGCAAACTGCCCGACGGCGCGCAGGTGCAGCTGACCATCAACAATGACGACCGGCTGGACGTGGATGCCGGACCCGCCCATTTCACCCTGCCGCTGCTGCCATCCGGCGATTTTCCGAAGATGACGGCGGACGGGCTGGACACGGCATTCTCGCTGCCCGCCTCGGACCTGAAGCGCCTGATCGACAAGACGCGCTTCGCGATCTCGACCGAGGAGACGCGCTACTACCTCAACGGCATCTATCTGCACGCGCGCGATGGCCTGTTGCGCGCGGTCGCCACCGATGGCCACCGCTTGGCACTGGCAGAACAGCCTCTGCCGGACGGCGCCGACACCATGCCTGGCGTGATCATCCCGCGCAAAACCATCGCCGAGCTGCGCAAGCTGATCGACGGAACGGATGGCGACGTGGCGATCACGGTCTCAGAGTCCAAGATCCGCTTCCGCACCGGGACGGTCGTGCTCACGTCCAAGCTGATCGACGGTACGTTTCCCGATTATGAACGCGTCATCCCGCGGAGCAACACCAAGGAGCTCGTGCTCGACAACAAGGTGTTCAGCCAGGCAGTCGACCGCGTCGCGACGATCTCGGCGGAAAAGTCCCGCTCGGTGAAGCTCAGCTTGTCCGATAGCAATCTGTCGCTGACCGTGAATAATCCGGAGAGCGGTCAGGCGCGCGAGGACATGCCCGTGAACTACGACGCCGACGCCATGGAGATCGGGTTCAATGCGAAATATCTCATGGACGTCGCGGGCCAGATTCAGGGTCAGGACGCGACCTTCAAGCTCGACAGCGCGTCTGCTCCGGCTCTGGTAACGGATAGCGAAGACGACCACGCGCTGTTCGTGCTGATGCCGCTTAGAGTCTGATCTTCAATCCTGGTGCGATGTCGCGCACCGGCAAAAGGGCGGCGCGCGGAACGCAGCGAAGCGGAGTGAGCACGGGGTTCTCCTATTGCCACGCGAAGCGTGCGAGCGTCAGCGAGAGTGAGTAGCCCGATGAAACAGAAGATTGCGCGCTCCGCCTAAATGGCCTCCATCGACCAGCTCCGCCTGACAGATTTCCGCTCCTACGATCGGCTGGACCTCGATTTGCGACCCGGCCCCGTCGTGCTGTTCGGCGCGAACGGTGCGGGCAAGACCAATCTGATGGAAGCCGTTTCGCTGCTCTCGCCCGGCCGCGGCCTGCGGGGTGCGGGGCTGGATGCGCTCGCCCGTGTGGAGGGCGGACGCACGGCTGAGGCCTGGGGCGTCACGGCAACGCTCGCGGATGAAACTCGTGTGTCCGTTGGACAAGTCCCGGGTGCGCCGCGTCGTCGGTCCGTGCGCATCAACCGGACCAACTCCACCGCCTCGCAACTCGCCGAACTGCTCACCGTGCAATGGCTGACACCCGCACAGGACCGGCTGTTCAAGGGTCCGGAAGGAGACAGGCGGAAGTTTCTCGACCGCCTCGCGCTCGCCTTCAATCCGAGTCACGGCGTGGCGAGCTTGCGATTCGAGAAAGCCCGCGCCGAACGCAATCGCCTGCTGTCGGACGGGGTGTCCGACGCCTCCTGGTACGATGCGCTGGAGGCGGACATGAGCGCTTGCGGAGCGGCTATCGCCAAGACGCGTGTCGACACGGTCGAGCGCCTGCGCGAGGCCATTAATGAGCGCGAGGCGAGCGCCTTTCCGCAGGCTGACATCGACGTCGAGGGCACGGTAGAGCGCATGATCGCGAACGGTGCGTTCCAGGACGACGCCGAAGCCGACTACCGCGACCTGCTGGCTGAGACCCGCGCGCTTGACCGCCGCGCCGGACGCACGCTGACGGGACCGCACCGAACGGAGATTCGCGTCGCCCACCGCGGCAAGCACATGCCCGCTGCGCTGTGCTCGACCGGTGAACAGAAGGCGCTGCTGATCGGCCTCGTGCTTGCCCACGCGAGAGCGCAGGTGACGCGCTCGCCGATCCTGCTCTTGGATGAGGTCGCCGCCCATCTGGACGCGCAGAGGCGCGCGGCTCTGGCGGAGGAGCTTATCGATCTGGGGCTGCAAGTCTTCATGACCGGCACGGACAAGGGGCTGTTCACCGACTTCGGCGCGCAGGCGCAATGGTTCGAGGTCGACGGCGGTGCTGTGTCAGAGGTGGGCGGCTGAGGGCGCGAACGCCCTGCCTGCAGCCACGAAGGCGCAAGCAGGGCTACAGTACCGAAACGGGGCGCAAATGTCCGGTACCGATGCTGACGGGAACTAGTCCCGCGTAGGTGAACGCTAGATGACTACAAAAGATGGGAAGTCAACGCTAGGGCTGTAGACGTGACTGTGTAAAATCTGCTGCGGTAATTAATGTTGGCAATCACGCCATCAGCGAAGGATTTTTACCGCCCTCGGCTGCGGCTTCCCGCCTGATGAACGGATGCAGGGCCGGCACGGAATCGGTGATTGCGAAGGCCACCCGTCGGGCATGTCCGGGCAGGCCTCCAAAACGCGAGATCCGGAGCGCTCCGGGCAGGCTGCCCCGTGACAGCGCCGTGGTCAGAGTTGCCAGCAATGTCTCGTCCGCCCGGCGCCAACGCGCATAGTCGAGCAGCCCGGCCGTGCCGATATCCTGACCCGTTGCAATTGCTGCTGTCACGCCCTCGTGCAGCGCGGCAACATCCCGCACGGCGAGGTTCCAGCCCTGTCCGGCCAGTGGGTGGATCACGCGGGCTGCGTCCCCGATCAGCACGACGCGCTCGCCCGTCAGAGAGGCCGCGCGTTGACCGATCAGTGGGTAGCTCTGCACGCCGGGCTCGACTGCGCTCACATCCAGATAGCTCCAGAGCCGCTCGTCGATCAGCGCGGCCAGCGCGTTGCTCGGCAGGGCGGCTGCGGCCTCGACGGCCCGGCTGCGATCGGACCAGACGATCTGGCTGCGGTGGACGCCGTCCTCTTCCGGCAGGGGCAGGGAGGCGACTGCCCCGATTTCGGCAAAGCGTTGTAGCGCGATCCCGTCATGCGGCTCGGCATGATGGACGGTCGCGACGAGAGCGGATTGCGCGAAGTCCGTCCTGCTGACCGAAATGCCCGTCAGCCGTCGCACTGCGCTGTCGCGACCGTCGCAGGCCACGACCAGAGACGCGCCAAGAGACGTACCGTCTGAGAGGTCCAGCGCCGCCGCGCCGTCGGCGCGGAAATCGCTCAGCGTCACGCCCTCGAAGCGTTGGACCGTGTCCGGCAGCGCCGCGATCAGCGCAGTTCGCAATGCGGCGTTCGGCACGACATGGGCGAGCGGCTCGCCCGGGCGCGAGGGCAGTTCGAATTGCCACGGCGTGTCCGCATCGCCTTCGCCGACGCGCATGCCGACCATGGGTTCTGCTGGCTCGACCTGCACGCCCAGCCTGCGCAACAACCGCATGCTGCTCGGCGCGAGCGCGGTGGCGCGCGTGTCGGGCCGAGGACGCGCGATCTCGCCAGCGTCGATCAGCGCGACACGACGTCCGGCGCCGGGCTCGCCCTGGCCGAGCGCGCTTGCAGCGAGAAGGCCCGAGAGTCCTGCGCCGATGACGGCGATGTCGAAGTGCTGGGTCACAGATGGCAGGTAGGCGAGCCAGGCCGGAATGGAAAGGGCGAGCGGCGCGCGGCATTTTGGGTGGGTCGTCCCTGTCCGCCCCATTTCCGGGCGCCCGAGGCGCGCTTTTGCGCCCGCCCCTTAACTCCCCATTGAGATTTCCGGGTCACACTTCCTTAACCCGCTACGTCCGCCTCAAAGGTTCTCCTATGGCCCCGCCGCCTGCAGCCTCAGCCGCTTACGAAGAATATTCGCCCGAAGCCATTCAGGCGATGATGGACGCCGTCACCCAGGACCAGGCGGTGGCGTGGAAGCGCGCGGTCGCGGCGCTGTCGCTGATTGCGCTGGGTGCAATTCTGCTGGTGTCGCTGCTGTCCTATTCGCCGTTCGACCCGACGTCCGACACGGCAGGTATCGGTGCGGTCACCAACCTGATGGGCGGGCCGGGCGCATGGGTGTCCAATATTCTGATGCAGCTGATGGGCTGGGGTGCGCTGCTGGCGGCGCTGATGCTGATCGCTTCGGGTGTGCGCCGGCTGATCCAGCGCAAGGCCCCCGTGCAGTCGCGCTCCGACCGGGCGGGCCGCGCACTGATCTTCGCAGGTGCCGTGCTACTCGGCTCCGCAACTCTTTCCGCTTTCCCGATCCCGCAGAGCTGGCCCATGGGATCTGGCTTGGGTGGCTGGTTCGGCGATCTGATGCATCTGGGCATGAAAGGGTGGCTGGATCACTTCAACATTCCGCTGGCCGGCGGCATTATCGCGCTGCTGACCTTCATCGGCTTTGGCGTGTGCCTCGCGCGTCATCTCGGCGTAGTCGGACGCGACGTCATCGACGCGGTAGACGCTGCCGGGCTGATCTGGGCCTATATCCGCATCGGCGTGGACAAGCTGGCCGCGCTGATGGTGCGCCTGTTCCGCCGCACATATGTCGATGAGATCGAGACGGGACAGGCGGGCCTGCGCGACATTCCGGATATGCCGCTCCCGGCTGCTGCCGCCTATGCCGCGCCCGCGCCTGTCGCAGCACCGGCGCCTGTCGCGCCTGCCCCCGTGCAACGTGTTGCGCCAGCACCCGCTCCGAAGCCGAAGCCTGCGAAGACGTCCGCGCCAAAGAAAACAGCCTCCGCCCGCCGCGTTTCCAAGCCGGCGCGCGGCGCGCCGGAGTTCGACTTCTCCGATGCCGACGGTTTTGTGCTGCCCACGACCGACCTGCTAAAGGCCCCGCCGCCGCGCAACACCATTCGCGACGAGGGTCAGCTTGTGCGCCAGTCCGAGCAGCTACACCGCGTTATGGGCGATTACGGCGTCGAGGGCACGATGGGTGATGTGCGCCCCGGCCCTGTCGTCACCCTATTTGAATTCGAGCCCGCGCCGGGCGTGAAGTCGGCCCGTGTGATCAATCTTGCCTCCGACATCGCGCGAAATATGTCTGCGCAATCTGCGCGGATCGCGGTCGTGCCCGGCCGCAATGCGCTGGGTGTCGAAATGCCGAACCGAAAGCGCGAGATGGTCTGGTTCCGCGACATGCTGGAAAGCCAGGAATTCCAGGATACCGACGCGCGCCTGCCGCTCGTCATGGGCGAGGACATCGGTGGTGCGCCGTTCATCACCGACCTCGCGGCCATGCCGCACATGCTCGTCGCGGGTACGACCGGCTCCGGTAAGTCGGTGGCGGTCAATGCGATGATCCTGTCGCTCATGTTCAAGCTGACGCCGGATCAGTGCAAGTTCATCATGATCGACCCGAAAATGGTGGAACTGTCGGTCTATGACGGTGCGCCGCATCTGCTCGCGCCCGTTGTGACGGAGCCGAAAAAGGCCGTCGTCGCGCTGAAATGGGCGGTGCGGGAGATGGAAGACCGCTATCGCAAATTGGCCCAGATCGGCGTGCGCTCGCTCAAGGCGTTCAACGAAAAGGTCGAGGACTACAATGCGCGCGGCGAGACGCTGTCCAAGACCGTCCAGACAGGGTTCGACCACGACAATGGCGAGCCGATCTTCGAGACGCAGGAATTTGATCTTCAGCCCATGCCATTCATCGTCATCATCATCGACGAAATGGCCGATCTGATGATGATCGCCAAGAAAGACATCGAGGGCTCGGTGCAACGCCTCGCGCAGATGGCGCGGGCCGTTGGCATCCATCTGATCGTTGCCACGCAGCGGCCGTCGACCGATGTCATCACGGGCACGATCAAGGCCAACTTCCCGACCAAGGTCTGCTTCCGCGTCGGCTCCAAGATCGACAGCCGCGTGATCCTTGGCGAAATGGGCGGTGAGCAGCTGCTCGGCAAGGGCGACATGCTTTACTCCGGGGAGACCAGCCCGCGGCGCTACCACGGCCCGTTCGTGACCGACGGTGAAGTCGAGCGCGTGGCCAATTTCGTGCGCGCGCAGGGCGCCCCGGCTTATCTCGATGCCGTGACAGCTGAGCCCGAGGAAGCGCCCGACGACGCGACTTTGGCGGGCGGGGGCTCGGAAGGCGGATCTCTCTTCGACCAGGCCGTGGCCATCGTCTCGCGGGACCGCAAGGCGTCGACCAGCTATATCCAGCGCAGATTGAGTATCGGCTACAACCGCGCCGCCGATCTCATCGACCGGATGGAGCAGGAAGGCATGATCGGCCCAAGCGGCTCCGGCGGCAAGCGCGAGATCTTCCTGCCAGAAGCGGGGTTTGAAATTTAGATGGGCTTGCGTCCGCTAACGCTCGTCGCGCAGCCGAAAAAGTGCTGAGTATAGCGCACGTCGAGGCCGTTCGCGCGGAGCATGTCGCCGAAGTCGGATGCGTTGCGAAAGCGGTCGGTGTAGACGCCGAGCATTCGAAAGTCGGTCGCCCCGCGCAAGACTAGTCGCTCGATGATCGGCAGAAACCGCTTGAGATAGAAGCGGTAGAGCGGTGCGAGCACCCAGCTGTCAGGGTCCGACGCCTCGATCAGCGAGAACGTCCCACCGGGTTTCAGCGTCGTCGCGATAAGCTCCGCCAGCACGGCATGTTGCTCCGCGTTGAATGTCTTCAACCCGAATGTCGACACGATCATGTCGGCGGATGCCGGGGCGAGCTCGGCCGCGAGCAGATTGGCGCAGGTGAAGTCTATATTCTGCGCTTCGAGCGCGGAGATGCGAGCCTTGGCGCGCTCGTGCATGGCCGATGAAATATCGACGGCATTGATGATCTCGACACGGGTCGCACCGCGCCGCAGATGCGGCCAGATTTCGCCCGTGCCGGACATCAGATCCAGACAGGTCCGGCCCTCTGTCTCTGGTTCGGCCAGCAATCCAACACATTGCCTGCGCCACAGCTGCGTAAAGCCAAAGCTGGAGACGGTGGAGAACCAAATATACTGGTCCGAGCAGCGATCAAACACATCGGCGACGAAGGCCGGGTCATAGATATCGGCGTCGGTTCCGGAGGTGGTCTCGGTCATGTCGCTAGTCCGTACGGCCTAGAGTATTCGTAGCGCGGGTGCTTAACTCTACGGCAAGAAAAAGCCCGGCTCAGTCGGCCGGGTTTCTCTTATTTCGTTATTCAGGACGTCTTAGCGCCGACCCTTACGCGCTTTCCGAGCTGCGTATTTCGCGTCGCGCGCAGCCTTCTGGGCCCGGATCATTTCTTCCTGGGCTTTCTTGCGGGCTTCCTCGGCGAGCTTCTTCTTGCGCTCGCGTTCCTGCTTCTCGGCCTTTTCGCGTTCGCGCTCGGCGGCTTTTTCGGCGAGGCGCTTGGCTTCGCGTTCTTCGCGGGCGGCGTTGCGGGCGGCACGCTCTTCCATCAGCTTGGCCTTTTCGGCCGGGTCAAGCTGCTTGGCTTTCGCCCGCTTGAGCATTTCAAGCTTGGCTTCTTTTTGCGCCTGGAGGCGGTCGTTAAAGGTCTGACCGGGGATGCTCATAGGAGAGAGGGCTTTCGTCGGGATTGGTGCGCGCGTCCGAGTGCGCGCGCTTCGTGGGCGCTATATCGCGGCCCGCTAACCAATAATCAAGGTTTAGCGGTGCGAAAGGTTCCGCCGCGCCCAACTCTTTAGCAGCGGGATCAAAAGTCCACGCTGATGCCCGCAAACAGCTCGCGCGGCTTGCCGGGACGCAGGCCATAAGGACGGCGCGCGGCGATGTAGCTGGTGTCGAACAGGTTCTCGGCTTTGACCCGGAGACGGACTGTTTCGGACATCTGCCAATAGGCGGAGAGATCGACCAAGGTGCGGCCGTCGATGCGCTCGCTCGGTGCCGTCGGCTCGGTGCCTGCGACATTGCGCGTGCTGGAGACGGAATTGAACACGCCGTCCATGCCCCAGCGCTCCCCTTCGACACCGATGCTCACGGTCAGCTGGTGCTCGGGCACATAGGGCAACTCGTCACCGGCCGAGACATTGCCGAAGAAGCTGTCGGCGAAATCGGACAGGATTTCGGACTTGGTCCAGGTGTAGGCGACCGAGACGGGCACAGTCAGCGGGCCAGCTTGCCCCACCCAGTCGGCCGTGGCTTCGAGGCCGTAGACATCGACCTCGCCCGCGTTGAACGCATCGCCGATTTCGCATTCGGAGCCGCCGGCGGAATTGGTGCACTCGCCCAGCAGATTTGAATAGTCGTTGAAGAAACCGATGGCCTCAAACCGGAAGCGATTTCCGGAGACCGTGCTGCCACCGAGTGAGCCGGAGGGTGCCCAGCGCACGCCGCCTTCCCAGACCGTGCTCTCCTCTGGGTCAGTGCTTTCGCGCGAGCCGACGGAGGGCGCGGAGAAGCCGCGGTGAACGCCGCCGAGAACGGAGAAACCGCCGTCGAGATCATAGATGGCGGAGATAGCGGGGAGCCATTCGGTATAGCTGTTTTCGCGTTCAGACGACGGGGCGGCCGTGCGGTCGGGACCGGACCAGCGGCGCTGCATGGTGTTGACGTCCTCGACGCGCAGACCGGCTGTGACTGAGAGGCGGTCGAATACGATGCGGTCCTCGATATAGGCGGACAGCGCTTCGGCATCAGAGAGGCGGTTGGCTTGTGTGCCGGGTGCATTGTCGGTGGTCAGCACGAGCGCGGTATTGTCGATACGGTAGCCGTCCTGATCCTGGAAGCGGTCGACCTGATCCTCGTGATAGCGGGCGGAGAAAGTGAGATTGTGCGTGACCGATCCGGTCTGCACTTCGCCCGCGATCGCGGTCTGGATACCTTGGGTGTAATAACTCCGATTATTAGACCGCAGCTGCAACACGTCGTCGGGCGAGACATAGCCCGGCGCGCCTTCGAGGACTTCGAACTCGGCCTCGCATGTCACGGGATCGCGCAGGATTTCGTCGAGGCTGTTGCAGTCGCCCGACCCCGACAGCTCGCTATTGTCAAACCGGTCGAGCTTTCGCCAATTGCGCGCGAAGTCGGTGCGGTAGGCGATGGTCGTGATGTCCACGCGCTCGCCGTCGTAATTATGCGTCAGCTGATAGGTCTGCTTGTCATTGACGATGCGGTCCTGCTGCGATGCATTGTAGCGGCGCAGCGGGTTGGCGTCGAAGTCGGCTTGGGTCAGGCCGAGATAGGTCTCGTCGCCGTCCTCGTCCTTGGCCTGAATTTTCAGCTCCAAGCTGTGATCGCCGCCGTAGATGCCGAGCTTGCCGACATAGTCCTGCAGGGTGAATCCGGTGTCGCCCGTGTCCAGCTCCTTGAAACCGTCAGTGCGGTCTTGGTAGGTCTCGATCAGCCCGCCGACTTGCACCTTGCCGAGCTGGGTGCGCCCGCCCGCCCAGGCATGGGCGATGACGCGGTCGCGGTCCGAGAGCAGCAGGTCGATATGACCGGAGGCCTCTTCCGGGATCGGTGTGGAGAAGAACTGGATCGCGCCAGCCGTGGTGTTGGGGCCGTATTTGATGGTCGCCGGGCCTTTGGTGACTTCGACCGCGTTCATGCGGCCCGTCACGGGGAAGTAATAGGCGGCCGGGGCGGAATAGGCGGCAGGCGCGGCCAGCACGCCGTCCTCCAGAATGACGATCTTGGAGCTGCGGTCAGCGCCCGATCCCCGCAGGCCGATATTGGGCCGCAGGCCGTAACCATCCTCTTCCTGCAGGTTCACGCCGGGCACGCGGCGCAGTACGCGATTGATGTCGGCATAGGACTGTTCGGCCAATACGTCGGGACCGATGAAGGTGATCGCGCCGGGCACGTCATTGGCGTCGCCGACCGTGCCGATGACGGTGATGATGTCGATGTTGTTCAGACTGTCGCTGACGGCCGTGTCGTCCTGAGCGAAGCTCGGCGCGGCGCAGCTGATCAGGGCACTCGCGAGGAGCGCGGATCGTCGTGTCTTGGAGGTCATGTGTGTCTGTCTAATCCTGCGGGTCAGGCGTCTGTTTTTCGGGAGGTGGGACCGACACATCTGCATCCCAGTCGCACAACAGCTGCGCCGTCAGCTGTGCGGGGAGAAGCAGTATCATGGCGGCCATTCTTGTCTGCAATTGCGAGCCATTCGCAACTCTTGAGGGGGCCTTAAGCCCGAGTCTCGGAGTGCGCAACTGCAAATCATTCGCAACTGGTAATATTATGCAGATGGCCGCGGACACTCCCGCCTTCGCGTCAACCGCGCGCTGTGCTGCAAAAGCCGGGGCCGCTAGCGCGGGACGCTGCGTCCGCGTGCCATCCGCCAGAGCCTGCGTGAGCCGCGTTTCAAACTGTGCAGCGGGGAGGCGGCCAGCCGACCCATGCGCCGCATCCGGCGCCAGCGTTTGCGCGCCGTTGGCAGATATTCCGGCGTCAGATAGCTCTCGAAAATATCAGTCGCCGCGTCCCAGCTATATCGCAGCGCGTGGCGGCGCGCGTCCGCGCGGTCGCACTCCAAGGCGGAGATGCAAGCCGTGCGCAGATCCTCATTCAGCACACCTGCGCCGGAGCCCGGACCTTCGCGAGGAATGATGTCCACCGGTCCGGAGACAGGGTAGGCCGCCACCGGCGTACCCGTCGCGAGCGCTTCGATGATGACCAGCCCGAAGGTGTCGGTGCGCGACGGAAAGACGAAAACGTCGGCATCGGCGAAATGGCGCGCGAGATCCTCGCCGAACTTCGCGCCGGTGAAGGTGATGTCGGGATAGCGCTTCTGGAGCTCCGCCATCTGCGGGCCGTCGCCGACCACCACCTTGGAGCCGGGCAGGTCGAGATCCAGGAAGGCTTCGATGTTCTTCTCCACCGCGACCCGGCCCACATTCACAAAGATTGGGCGCGGCAGGTCTTTGTAGACGTCCTCATCCGTGCCGGCACGGCGTAGCTCAGGACGGAAGAGATCGGTCTCAACGCCGCGCGCCCAGACGCCGAGATTGGCAAAGCTGCGCGCCTCCAGGAATTCTGCCATGCTGCGCGTCGTGACCATCGTCCGTCCCCCCGCATTGTGGAAATTGCGTACGAAGTCATAGGTCAGGCGCAGGACGAACTGGCTCGGCAGCCACGGCAGGCGCGCTTCGATATATTCCGGAAATTTGGTGTGATAACTCGTCGTGAAGGGCATGGCCCAGCGCAGGCAGTGCCCCCGGGCGGCCTGTCCCAGCGGGCCTTCGGTGGCGACATGCACCGCTTCGGGACCAAAGGCGATCATGCGACGCGCCACATCGCGCCGCGCGAACAGTGCCAGCTTTATGTCGGGATAGGTTGGCAGAGGCATGGTCCGGTAGCCATCGCTCGGTGCGATGACCTCCACGACATGGCCGCGCGCGCGGAGTCCCTCGACGGTCCTGTCCAGCGTGCGCACGACACCGTTCATCTGCGGGTGCCACGCATCGGTGATCAGCATGATCCTCATAGTCGGCGCCTTAAGCGCGCGCTCCGAGCTTTGCGAGACCTGATTCGCGACACTGCAAGCCGGCAGGGCGGGCGGAGAAAGTCGTTCTGTGCTTTCTGATGCCGAGCCTTTCTGAGAGATGGGCAGGCGGCTAAGGCGCGGCCATGTCGTCCAACGTCCAAGCAGACCCACATAGCGCTGCCTTCCAGCAGGCGCGCGCTCTGCTGGGTCAGGGACAGCTGGGCGAGGCGGATGCGGCCGCTCAGGCGATCCTCACTCATAATGCATCTTACGCGCCCGCGCTTTGGCTGCGCGGCATGGCCGCCGGACAGCGCGGTGCCCATGACGACGCGGCCGCGCATCTCCAAGCCGCTATCGCCGCGCAACCAGACGCGCCGGAGCTGCGCGCCGCGCTGATCCAGTCGCTGGAGCGGGCAGGGCGCTATGCGGACGCGCTGGCGGCCTCGACGGACGCGATGACCCATATGGACGCGCCCGCATTGAGGTTGGCGCACGCGACCTTGCTGCTGCGCCTTGGCAAGAGCGAGGACGGGCTGGCGATATTGGACGCGCTGGACGATCCTACCCTGCCCGACCGCGCGCGCGGCGAGATCGCGCTGCAACGTGGCCACGCCCTCCGTGCACTGGGTCGCCGCGACGAGGCTGTCGCCGCCTACCGCCAGTCAGCGCAGGTCGATCCGAAACGCGGTGCGCCCTGGTGGGCGCTGGCCGATATGAAGACGGGCGAGCTGACGGAGGCCGATCGCGAACGCACGGAATGGCTGATGATGCGCGCGCCCGACCCGGAAGAGCGTGTGCAGGCCGCCTTCGCCTTTGCCGCCGCCTATGCGGACGAGCCCGACGCCGCCAAGACCGTGGCGCGCTACTCCGCCGCCAATTCTCTGCAATCGCGCGCCTTTCGCCCGAAGGGGTTCGAGGCCGCGATAGATCGGCTCATATCCGCCTGGACGCCGGAGGTGCTGGCCGAGCAGGCAGCCATTGCGGACGGCCCGCGACCGATCTTCATCCTCGGCCTGCCGCGCTCCGGCTCCACGCTCGTCGAACAGATGCTGGCGAGCCATCCGGATATCGAAGGTACGCAGGAGCTACCGCTGCTGCCAGCGGTGAAAGAGCGGGCTCATCTGCTCTGTCGCCGCAACGGGACGGCGAGCTATCTGGACGGGATTGGCGGGTTGAGCGCAGAACAGCTGAGCGAACTCGGGCAGCGCTATATTCGGGAGAGCGCGGTTTTTCGCAAAACAGAACGCCCGCTCTTCACGGACAGGCTGCCGCATAATTGGGAACATGTCGGGCTGATCCACAAGATCCTGCCCCATGCCGCCATCATCGATCTACGCTGCGATCCGGTCGATTGCGGCTGGAGCCTGTTCCGGCAGTATTTCGCGCGCGGCGCCGGCTTCTCGCGCCGCCTCTCAGACATTGGGGCCTACTACAGTGGTTATGTCCGCCTGATGGATCATTGGGATGCCGTGCTGCCCGGCCGCGTCTATCGTCTGCGCTATGAGGCGTTAGTCGATGAGCCGGAGGCGCAGCTGCGCGCGCTGTGCGATCATCTCGGGCTCGACTTTGCGCTCGCCATGCTGTCCCAACACGACGATCCGCGCAATGTACGCACCGCCAGTAGCGAGCAGATCCGCCGCCCGCTTAACCGCGCCGGACCCGGCTCCGGTCGTCGGATCGAAGAGCACTTGCCCGCGCTCATCGCCGCGCTGAATGGTGAGCGCTGACCGCCTGGAAAACAAACTGTTTTAAAAGCTGAGCCCTTATCCAATCTCGAATCGACACGGGCCGGATTCACCTCTTAGCTCCGAGCAAGGAAAGTCGCCGCGACATTCTCGCCCAGCCTTCGCATAAGCCACGGCTTTCGTTGCATTTCCGGTATGGTTTCCACGGCTGATATACCCCCTGTCCACAGACACGCGCGGTTGGGTGGGTTTCGCTTCCGTGACGAAAATTCCATAGGAATGAACCACTTAGCGAAATGACCTGAAAACGGCTTGTCGCGAGTCGGCGATGCGACAGTGCGGGCGGAGTAAAATCTTCACCGCTTTTCCAAGGCGTTAACGCGGTATTAACTGCGTGACGTGTCATAGAAACCCACTAGGTGTTGACGGCGTAAGTAGAAAGCACACAAGATGTAGTCGAAGCCGCCGCTTCGATCTCATCTGCACCAAGTGTGAAGAACCCGAGTGGGGGAACTCGGATCATGGGCGGTTTCGGTCTTCAAGGGGCTGGGCTAGCCGCGAACAACAGGGGAGGGAGACGAGATGAATATGAGTGAAGAATTTGGCAAAGAGGTGGATGACCAGGAGCTTGAGATGGCGGCCGATATGGTAGCGGCCGTGCTCGCGCCCGCTGCGCCCTCATCGGCTAAAAAGGCTCGCCAGAAGCCAAAGGCTTCCAAGGCCCGCGCCGACATCCGTCCGCCAGTCCAGGACCGCTCGCGAGACGCGCTGCTGACCGACTTCGGCAAGAAGACGCTGGTCGACCGCTACCTCCTGCCCGGAGAGAGCTATCAGGACATGTTCTCGCGCGTTGCGACCGTCTATGCCGACGACTCGGACCACGCTCAGCGCCTCTATGACTATATGAGCAATCTGTGGTTCATGCCGGCCACGCCCGTGCTCTCCAATGGCGGCGCTGGTCGCGGCCTGCCGATCTCCTGCTTCCTCAACGCTGTTGACGACTCACTCGAGTCCATCGTCGGTGTCTGGAACGAGAATGTCTGGCTCGCCTCCAATGGCGGCGGCATCGGCACCTATTGGGGCAATGTGCGCTCGATCGGGGAGAGCATCGGTCAGGCCGGAAAGACGTCCGGCATCATTCCTTTCATCCGTGTGATGGACAGCCTGACGCTGGCGATCAGCCAGGGCTCGCTGCGCCGTGGCTCGGCGGCGGTCTATCTCGATATCCACCATCCGGAGATCGAAGAGTTCCTGGAAATCCGTAAACCCACCGGCGACTTCAACCGCAAGTCGCTCAATCTGCACCACGGCATCAACATCACCGATGACTTCATGGAAGCCGTGCGCGCGGGCGAGGAATACGGCCTGATCAGCCCGGCGACCGAGGAGGTCATCAAGACCGTCGATGCGCGCGCCCTGTGGCAGAAGATCATCGAGATGCGTCTGCAGACCGGTGAACCCTATCTCATCTTCTCGGACACGGTGAACAACCAGCTGGCCAAGCACCAGCGCGATGTCGGCATGAAAGTGCAGCAGTCCAATCTCTGCGCCGAGATCATGCTCGCCACGGGCCGAGATCAATATGACCGCGAGCGCACGGCTGTCTGCTGCCTATCCTCGATCAACGCCGAGACCTACGACCAGTGGAAGGACCAGCCGGGTTTCATCGAAGACATCATGCGCATGCTCGACAATGTGCTGCAGGACTTCATCGACCGTGCGCCGGAAGGCATGAGCGACGCCGTCTATTCCGCCACGCGTGAGCGCTCCGTCGGGCTCGGCCTGATGGGCTTCCACTCGCTGCTTCAGAAGAAGGGTGTCGCGTTCGAGAGTGCCATGGCCAAGTCGCTTAACATGCGTCTTTTCAAGCATATTCGCGGCGGCGCCGATGCAGCGTCCAAGGTCCTGGCCGAAGAACGGGGCGCATGCCCTGACGCGGCCGACCAAGGCGTGATGGAGCGGTTCTCGCACAAGATGGCTGTCGCCCCGACGGCGTCTATCTCGATCATCTGCGGCGGCACGTCGGCGGGCATCGAACCGATCCCGGCCAATATCTACACCCACAAGACGCTGTCGGGTTCCTTCACCGTGCGCAACAAGTTTCTGGAAGCGGCGCTGGAGCGTCACGGGAAGAACACGGACGGTATCTGGGCGACTATCCTGGAGGCCGAAGGGTCCGTCCAGCATCTCGACTTCCTGGAGGACCATGAGAAGGACACCTTCAAGACGGCGTTCGAGATCGACCAACGCTGGGTCATAGAGCACGCCGCCGACCGCGCGCCGCTGATCTGTCAGGCTCAAAGCCTCAACATCTTCCTGCCGGGCGATGTCGACAAATGGGATCTGCACATGCTGCATTGGCAGGCGTGGGAGAAGGGCGTGAAGTCGCTCTATTACTGCCGTTCCAAATCGGTTCAGCGCGCGGGCTTTGCGGGCTCGGACGACACGCCGAAAAACGAGATGGAGGCCGCGATGCAAGAGGCTGCTCCGACGGACTATGAGGAGTGCATCGCCTGCCAGTAGCGGCGCGCGACTCACATTCAGAAACCGTTCAGG
>CALDUL010000119.1 GCA_937923575.1 uncultured Algimonas sp. | reverse complement strand
CTTGACCACCCAGTCCAGCGCTTCGGCGAGTTCGGGCGACACGGCGTTGCGCTTTTCGGGGCGGTTGAGCGTCACTATGGCGACGTTCCCGTCGCGCTTATATTGGATCAGGCTGCCGACGCCGTCTGGCTTGTCACTCATAAGTCTCTCCTCGTTTTGCTCCGCCTAGCGCGCCCGATTGGGTCTTGGCAGGGGCGGGGGTGCGCTATTACGGTCGTGATGGGGAGAGACGTATGACGGACAATCAACGCGCCTATTGGCGGGCGACGCGCAGACTCACGGTCGGGCTGCTGCTCGTCTGGTTCGCGGTTAGTTTCGGCGCGGGCATATTGTTCCGCGAGGCGCTGGACGCGGTCTCGATCGGCGGCGCGCCGCTGGGCTTCTGGATGGCGCAGCAGGGCTCGATCTATGTCTTCGTTATCCTGATCGTGATCTACTGCACGGCCATGACTCGGCTGGAGCGCAAGTTCGGGATTGACCAGAAAGGTCCGGAGCAATGAGCGGCCCGCTCTGGAGTTGGGTCTTCGTCGGCCTGACATTCGCGCTCTATATCGGCATCGCAATCTGGAGCCGGGCAGGGAGCACGCGGGACTTCTACGTGGCGGGCCACGACGTGCCACCCGTGCTCAACGGCATGGCGACGGCGGCTGACTGGATGAGCGCGGCGAGCTTTCTGTCCATGGCTGGGCTGACTGCCTTTCTTGGCTATGGCGGGTCGGTCTATCTGATGGGCTGGACGGGCGGCTATGTGCTGTTGGCGCTGCTGCTAGCGCCCTACCTGCGCGAGTTCGGCAAGTTCACCGTGCCGGACTTCGTCGGCGACCGCTATGATAGTCGGACCGCGCGGATCATTGCTGTCATCTGTGCGCTGTTCGTGTCCTTCACCTATATCGCCGGGCAGATGAAAGGCGTGGGCGTGGCGTTCTCCGCCTTTCTCGACGTGCCGCAGAACTGGGGCATCGCGATCGGCATGGCCATCGTGCTGGTCTATGCCGTTCTCGGCGGAATGAAGGGGATCACCTACACCCAGGTCGCGCAATATGTCGTGCTGATCTTCGCCTATACGGTGCCTGCGATCTTCATCAGCCTTGCCATCACCGGACAGCTCGTCCCGCAGATCGGCTTCACGAGCGAGTCAGTGCTCCCGCGCCTTGACCGTCTGCTGGTCGACCTCGGCTTCACGGAGTACACCCAGACAACCAAGGCGAAGATCGACGTCTTCTGCATTACGGCGGCCTTGATGTTCGGCACGGCCGGTCTGCCGCATGTCATCATTCGCTTTTTCACGGTGGAAAACGCGCAGGCCGCGCGGCGCTCGGCGGGCTGGGCGCTGGCCTTCATCGCCGTGCTCTACACGACGGCTCCAGCAGTCGGAGCGTTTGCGCGGATCAACTTCATCGACCAGGTTAACGAGACCGCGATCGACGAGCTGCCCGAGTGGTTCGAGACGTGGGAAAGCACCGGCTATATCGATCTGGACGACAAGAACGGTGACGGCGTGGTTCAGTACCGTGCGGGTGAGGGCAATGAAGTCGTACCCAATCGCGACATCTTCGTGCTCGCCAATCCGCAGATCGCGGGCCTGCCGGGCTGGGTCGTCGGGCTGGTCGTTGCAGGCGGTATGGCGGCGGCGCTTAGCACGGCGGCGGGGCTGCTCATGGTGATAAGCTCGGCCGTGAGTCACGACTTGATGCGCATGACATTCAGGCCGGACATGACGGATAGAGAAGAGCTGCGATGGGCGCGGATCTCCGCCGCCGGTGCCGTCGTCGCGGCAGGACTGCTCGGAATTTTTGCGGATAATCTCGGCTTTGTCGCGCAGGTTGTCGCCTTCGCATTTGGATTGGCGGCAGCGTCGCTCTTTCCGGTCATTGTGCTCGGCATCTTTTGGGGGCGCTTCAATAAGCAGGGCGCGATAGCCGCCATGGTGACGGGGCTTGTCACGACCTTTGCCTACATCGTCTGGTTCAAATTCGTAGACCCGGACCCGGCAGGCTGGTGGTTCGGGATTTCGCCCGAAGGGATCGGTTTTGCCTTCATGTGGCTCGCGCTCGTTGTCGGCATCGTCACGGCCATCGCCACGCCCGCGCCGCCGGACCATATCCGTCAGCTCGTCGAGAACATCCGCATTCCGGGAGGGAATTAGGCCTCCCTTGACGCTCTCCCATCTTGAGCGCAGTCTGGCGTTACGAGAAAACAGACAGGGGAGAGACGATATGGGACAGCCGGAATTGGTGGGTACGGGCATACCGGACCCTTGGTCATTGCCGCTTGGTCAGATCGATGTCTCCAAGGCGAAGCTGTTCTCGACTGGCGCGCATGAGCAATATTTCCGCCGCCTGCGCGAGGAAGCGCCGATCCATTACTGCGCCGACAGTGCGCACGGCGCCTATTGGTCGATTACGCGATATGACGACATCATGGCGGTCGATATCGACCACAAGAACTTCTCCAGCCAGGACAACATCGTCATCGGCGATGCGCGTGAGGAAGACTTAGCGCCGATGTTCATCGCGGCCGATCCGCCGATCCATGACGTCCAGCGAAAGGCCGCTCAGCCCGCTGTGCAGCGCCCGCAGCTCAAAGTGTTGGAGCCGGTCATTCGCGCGAATGTCACCGATATTCTCGATAATCTGCCGGAGGGTGAATTTGATTGGGTGC
The DNA here is from genome assembly GCA_937923575.1 of uncultured Algimonas sp. Classification (GTDB taxonomy): domain Bacteria; phylum Pseudomonadota; class Alphaproteobacteria; order Caulobacterales; family Maricaulaceae; genus Litorimonas. The sequence continues at coordinate 15,512 of CALDUL010000119.1, read as the reverse complement.
CGACCGTCTCGCGAGAGCTGACGGCCCGCATGCTGGCCACGCTGTTCGGCATTCCGCAGGACATGCGCTATAAGTTGATCGAGTGGTCGGACGCCTCCGTCGAGGCTGATACGACCGGCATGGATGTCGATATGGATGCGCGCATGGAAACGCTCATGGAGTGCCTCGGCTATTTCTCGGAGCTCTTCGTGGAGCGCGCGCAACTCCCGCCCCAGATGGATTTCATCAGCCTGTTGGCGCATAATCCGCACACCAGGGACATGCTCGCCAACAACCCGATGGAGCTGTTGGGCAATCTTATTCTTCTGATTGTCGGCGGGAATGATACGACCCGAAATTCGATCTCCGGCGGCGTGGTGCAGCTGCACCGCAATCCGGGCGAATGGGCGAAGATGGTGGCTGATCCGTCGCTGATCCCCAATGCCGTGTCGGAGATGATCCGCTACCAAACGCCGCTAGGTCACATGCGCCGTACAGCCACGCGGGACGTGGAATTCCGCGGTCACCAGATCAAAAAGGGCGACCGCGTCGTCATGTGGTATGTCTCCGGCAATCGCGACGACGCCAAATTCGAAGACCCATACGCTTTTCGCATCGACCGGGCGAATGCGCGTCAGCACATCTCATTCGGTTTCGGTATCCACCGCTGCATGGGCAACCGCGTCGGCGAGATGCAGCTCGCCATCCTGTGGGAGGAGGTGCTGAAGCGGTTCTCCCGCATCGACGTGATTGGCGAGCCGGTCCGGACGGAGAACAATTTCGTCATGGGTTGGGACAGCGTGATGACCCGGGTGCATCGGCACTAGGGCGGTCGTCGCCCCACATCACGATTTTGGTTTGTTCTCGCTTCCGGGCGAGCGGATGCCCATGGCTTGCCCATGATCCTCTCCGCCCTATTCTACGGCGCTCTCGTCGGCGCAGCCTTTCCGCTCGGGGCCTTGCTCGCAAGGCTCAATCCCTTCGGTCACCGCGGCTTCGCTGTCGCCATGGGGTTTGGCGCGGGTCTGTTGCTGGCCGCGGCGCTCACCGAATTGGCAGTGAAGTCGAGCGAGACCATTGGAGCGTGGGAAGCCGGCGCGGTTCTGCTGGCAGCGGCCGCGCTTTACAGCGCCATCAACTACTGGCTGTCTCGACGCGGAGCCAAACACCGCAAGCGCTGCGGCGGTTGTGTCGCACCGGACACGGAAGACGAAACATCAGGCAGCGGCATGTCGATTGCGGTCGGTTCCGTCATGGACGCGCTACCCGAAGCATTGGTGCTCGGCGTGATCGCGTCGTCGGGACAGCCCGGCGCGGGCCTGCTCGCAGCACTCGTGCTCGGCAATACGGCGCAGTCCATGTCGGCCACATCCGGACTGCGGCAGAGCGGGCGCAGCACAAAATTCATCGCGCTTCTTTGGGGCGGCTTGTTCGTCGTCGTCGTCGCCCTGACGCTTATGGCGTGCCTGCTGACGAACGGTATGGCGGAGGTCCCGCGCGCCGTTCTGATGGCTGTTGCGGCGGGCGTGCTGATCGCCATGATTGCCGAAGCCATGCTGCCTGAGGCTACCGAGGAGTTTTCTCCCTTCATCGGGCTGGTCACCGCGTCCGGCGCCGTCGCCTTCCTTCTGATGCATTAGCGCTCTCGCTTGGCAAAGGCAGCGGAGCGCGCCAAAGCGACAGAATGACAGACACAGCCGTTCCCGTTCCCGCCGACTTCCTCCAGCACGCTCGGCTCTCGTCCGAGAGCTACGCCGCCGACTATGCGCGCTCCGTCGAGCAGCGCGAGGCTTTCTTCGCGGACGCCGCCGACCGGATCGCCTGGCAAAGAAAGCCGGACCACGTCTGCGATTGGTCGTTTGCAAGCCCGGTCAATATCGAGTGGTACAAGGACGGTCTGCTGAATGTGACCGAGAGCTGCCTCGACCGACACCTGCTCACTCAACCCGACAAGACCGCCATCATCTTCGAGGGCGATGAGCCGGGCGAGCACCGCAGCTTCTCCTACCGCGAGGCCCATGCCGAAGTCTGCCGCATGGCGAATGTGCTGAAAGCGCGCGGCGCGGCTAAGGGCGACCGCATCACAATCTACATGCCCATGATCCCGCAGGCGGCCTTCGCCATGCTCGCCTGCGCGCGGATCGGGGCGGTACACTCAGTCGTGTTCGGCGGCTTCTCGCCCGAAGCGCTGGCGGGGCGGATCGTGGATTGCGACTCGACCTTCGTCATCACGGCGGACGAGGGCGTGCGCGGCGGGCGCAAGGTGCCCCTGAAAGCCAACGCCGACGCCGCCTGCGACATCGCAGCGAAGGCGGGCGTGACCGTCGCGACGCAGCTGGTCGTCCGGCGCACGGGCGGCGACATAGGCTGGCAGGAGGGCCGCGACGTCTGGCTGCACGAAGAGGCGAAAGACGTCTCCGACGACTGCCCTGCCGAAGTCATGTCCGCCGAGGACCCGCTCTTCATCCTCTACACCTCCGGCTCGACCGGAAAGCCCAAGGGCGTGCTCCACACCTGCGGCGGTTATCTGGTCTGGGCGAGCCTGACGCATGAGGCCGTGTTCGATCTGCGCGATGACGACATCTACTGGTGTTCCGCCGATGTCGGCTGGGTCACGGGCCATACCTATATCGTCTATGGCCCGCTCGCGAATGGTGCGACGACGGTGATGTTCGAAGGCGTACCGACCTACCCGGACGCGAGCCGCTTCTGGCAGGTCTGCGACACCCATAAAGTCTCGCTCTTCTACACGGCTCCGACCGCGATCCGCGCGCTGATGCGGGCTGGTGACGGACCTGTGCAGAGCACGTCGCGGGAGAGCCTGCGCCTGCTTGGCACCGTTGGCGAGCCGATCAATCCCGAAGCCTGGCATTGGTATTTCGACGTCGTGGGCGAAAAGCGCTGCCCAATCGTGGACACGTGGTGGCAGACGGAAACGGGCGGCGCTATGATCGTCCCGCTACCCGGCACGACGGATATGAAGCCCGGCGCGGCGACCTTCCCCATGTTCGGGATCGAGCCCGCTCTGGTCGATGCGGAGGGCGCGGAGCTGCACGGCGAGACGGAAGGCAATCTCATCATAAAAGCCAGCTGGCCCGGCCAGATGCGAACCGTCTATGGCGACCATGCCCGGTTCGAGCAGACCTATTTCTCGACCTATCCGGGCAGTTACTTCACCGGCGACGGCGCGCGGCGGGATGCGGACGGGACATATTGGATCACGGGCCGGGTGGACGACGTCATCAACGTATCGGGTCACCGCATGGGGACGGCCGAAGTCGAAGCCGCCCTCGGTTCCCACCCCGACGTGGCCGAGAGCGCCGTCGTCGGCTATCCGCACGACATCAAGGGGCAGGGCATCTACGCCTATGTCACAGTCATGGCGGGCAGTGAGGAAAGCGACGCGCTCAAGGCCGCGCTGGTCAAACATGTCCGCAAGGAGATCGGTCCTATCGCAAGCCCTGACCTGATCCAGTTCAGCTCCGGCCTGCCCAAGACCCGGTCGGGCAAGATCATGCGCCGTATCCTGCGAAAGATCGCGGCCGACGATTTCGGACAACTCGGCGACACCAGCACACTCGCTGATCCGGCCGTCGTGCCCGCGCTGATCGACGGACGGCAGAACCGCGCCACGTGAGACGCGCGCTCAAACGCATCGGCGCGGGATTGCTTCTGATCCTGCTCGCCTACGCCGTCTTCTTCGCCGTGCAGACATTGCGGCCGCGCACGATAGCCGGTCCATTGCCGGACGGCTTGCTTCCGGGCGATCTAGTGCTGATGCGCAGCCATACCTGGCGGGCGGAAGCGGTGCGGTTGATCGACGGTGTGCCCTATCGCGATGGGTTTTCGCACGTCGGGCTGGTGCATGACCGGCTGGATGATGGCACCTACCGCCTGGTCCACGCCGTGCCAGGCGCAGACGGGACCGTAAGGCTGGAGCCGTGGCCGAGCATCGCACAGGGCGGTGGCAGCAGCGAAGCGGTCGTCTATCGTGCGTCCGGCCTGAGCGATACGGCGCGCGCGCAGCTCAAGGCCCTTCAAGCGGACACCGCGGCGCGGGCGGTACCGTTCGACGGTAGCTTCGACCATCACGACGACACCGCGCTCTATTGTACCGAGCTCGTGACGGATCTCTACGCAAAAGCGGGCTACCCGATTGTGAGCGACGCCGTCATGGACAAGCGCGCGATCTTTCCAGGCCATCTCGCGGGCTCTGGACGACTGACCAAGGTAGGGGGCACGTGACGACCGCAAGAACGCCGCGCGGCATTGAACTTGCCATCGCCGCTGCCGCGCTGTTCGGGATCTTCGCGTCAGGGGTGTCGAGGATCCTCGCGGGAGAGAGTGGTCTGTTTGGCGTCTGGCCGTTCCTGTTTGGCTTCTTCACCATTTGGGTAAACGCACTCGTCGTGCTGGCTTACGGACTGCGCTGGCGGAGCGGCTTCATGCGCGGCATGACAGCGACGATGATCGTGCTCGTCGGGCTGGTCTATCATTTCCAATTGTCGCATCTGCGGGAGCTGCGCGACGTCTGGCAGTGGACCGGCAATGCGCTGACCCATTACGCCGTGCCGATGTTGGTGTTCGCCGACTGGCTCTGGTTTGGGCCCGCGCGCACCCGGTGGCGCTGGGCGCTGTCGTGGTTGCTGTTCTCTATAGTCTACACGCTGTTCGCTTTGGTGCGTGGAACGCTGACGGGTGTCTATGTCTACCCGTTTCTCGACGTCGGCACGCTCGGCTGGCGCGGCTTTGCGATCAGTGTCGCGGGCATGAGCCTCGGCTTTCTGATCGTTGGACTCCTTATGGTCGCCCTACGCAAAGCGGTCGCCCGACTGCAGGGTCAGTCCACCCGGTAAGCGCGTTCGATGATGATCGGCGTATTCAGGATTTGCCCGGATGTGACCGGCTCCGCGCTATCGGCGTCGGAGCGCCCGGCCTGTATCGTTTCGACCACATCCATGCCGCGCACCACGGTACCGAAACTGGCGTATCCTTCTCCGTCCGGATTACGCTCGCCGCCCGTGTCGAGGAAGCTATTGTCGCCGATGTTGATGAAGAAATAGGCCGCGGAGCCCGTGCCGGGTGCGTCCCGCGCAATGCTGACCGTGCCGCGTACATTCGACAAGCCGGTGTCCGTCGTGCGCTCATGCGCGATGGGCGGGGTGACGGGCTCCTGGCTCAGCAGACCGCCCTGGATCAAGCTCATCCCCATATCGCGCGGGTCGTTATCGGCGCGCACCGTGCGGTAGAAACCCGCGCCGTCGTATAGCCCTTCGTCCACATGAAGCAGAAAGTCGGCGGCGCTGATGGGCGCCGTGTCGGCATGGACTTCGATCTCGATCTCTCCGGCCTCCGTCTGCAGCACAACATTGGGCCGCACGTCCGGTTCGCCGCCGCAGGCGACGAGTATCGAGACGGCGAGGAGAGGAGCGAGCAAGCGTTTCATGCCTCCACGCTAGGATGTTGCGTCCGCTTGCGCCAGTGCGCGCGCGCTCTATGGTCGCGCTCGTGATGCATCTGCAGAAACTCTCCGTCGGGTCGAAATCGATCCAGACCCTGCGCGATTGGCAGGACACGGTCGTCGGGCGACGGCTGCAGGCGGGGCTGTCTCCGCTTCATCAGCACGTCACCCGCATGGCCCCGAAGCAGTCGGATGCGATCCTTGCGGGCGGGTCTATCTATTGGGTGATCAAGGGCATGATGCTCTGCCGCAATCCGATCGTGGCGCTGGAGCCCGTAACCCGCCCCGACGGTGTGCGCGCCTGTTCCATCCTGATGGAGCCCGGCCCCATTCCGGTCGTACCGACCCCGCGCCGCGCCTTCCAGGGCTGGCGCTATCTCAAGCCTGAAGACGCTCCGGAAGATTTGGGCGAGGGCTTTGGCGACGGAGAGCTGCCGCCCGCGCTTATGAAAAAGCTGGTGGAGCTGGGCGCCTGGTAGGCAGAATGGAGATCATGTCGGGCGAACTCCCGACATGCAGTGACATGCGGCTTAGGCTTTCTTCGCAGCAGTCTTCTTTTTCGCAGCGGGTTTCTTCTTGGCCGCCGGCTTTCTCTTGGCAGCCGCTTTCTTCTTCTTGCCGCTCTTGGCTTCCTTTTCCGCGATATATTCCAGCGCCATGTCGATGTTGACGTCCTGCGGGTCCTGACCTTTCGGAATGGTCGCGTTGATCTTGCCCCATTTGACATAGGGACCGTAGCGACCGTCGAGGATCTGCACCGGGGCTTCGTCGCCGGGATGCGCCCCGAGATCCTTGAGCACGGTGGCCGAGTTTCGGCCCTTGCCGCGGCTGGCCTTTTTCTCCTCGATCAGGGTGACCGCGCGGTTTAGCCCGACGTCCCAGACTTCCTGCACTTCGCCGAGCGAGGCGAAGGTGCGGCCGTGAACAACATATGGACCGTAGCGACCGATACCGGCCTTGATCATGTCCTTGTCCTCGGGGTGAGGGCCGATATCGCGCGGCAGTTCGAGCAGCTTGAGCGCTTTTTCCAGATCCATCGCCTGCCAGCTCCAGCCCTTGGGCAGGCTCGCGCGTTTGGGCTTGGGCTTGGCGGGTTTCTTCTTTTTCTTCGCGCCTTCCTCGGGTTCGGGTTCCGGCGGGGCTTCGGGCAGGGACAGCTCGACATAGGGACCGAAGCGACCGTTCTTCAGCCAAACGGCCTGACCATTCTCCGGGTGCTTGCCCAGCTCCTGGTCTTCGGCTTGGGCCTCATTGTCATTGCCGGCGCCGAAGGGCCGGGTGAACTTGCATTCGGGATAGTTGGAGCAGCCGACGAACGCGCCGAATTTGCCGAGCTTCAGGCTCAGCTCGCCCGTGTCGCAGCTAGTGCATTTGCGCGGATCGGAACCGTCTTCCTTTTCTGGGAAGGCGATGGTCTTGAGCGCGATGTTGAGCGCGTCGAGCACCTGCGTGATGCGCAGCTCTTTCGTGCCGTCAACATGGGTCGAGAACTCGTTCCAGAAGTCGGATAGCATCCGCTTCCAGTCGAGATCGCCCGCGCTGATCTTGTCGAGCTGCTCTTCGAGATCCGCCGTGTAATTATACTCGACATATTTGGAGAAGAACTCTTCGAGGAACGCGCTGAGCAGACGGCCCTTGTCCGACGGCGTGAAACGGCGCTTGTCCAGCGTGACATATTCGCGGTCCTGCAGGACTTTCAGGATAGACGCATAGGTCGACGGGCGGCCGATGCCGAGCTCTTCCATGCGCTTTACGAGGCTGGCTTCCGAGAAGCGCGGCGGTGGCTGCGTGAAGTGCTGCTCGGCCGTGACCGATTTGGCGTTCGCGTCCTGACCGGATTTAAGCGGTGGGAGCATGCGCGAGTCGGCATCCTCGCCCGCTTTGGGCTTGGCCGCGCCGTGCAGTTTCATAAAGCCTTCGAACCGAACGACCTGACCCGACGCCCGCAGCGCCAGCGTCTTGCGGTCGTCCTCGACCGTAACCGTCGTGCGCTCCAGCTTGGCGGATGCCATCTGGCTCGCCATGGCGCGGTTCCAGATCAGCTCATAAAGCTTCGCTTCGTCGCCGGACAGCGGCAGCGTGCCGGGCTTGCGGCCGAAACCCGTAGGGCGAATAGCCTCGTGAGCTTCCTGCGCATTCTTGGCCTTGGACTTATAGATGCGGGCCTGACCGGGCAGGTAGTTCTCGCCAAAGCTCGACGAGATGGTCGCGCGGCAATCGCTCACCGCTTCGCCGACCATGCCGACGCCGTCCGTTCGCATATAGGTAATCAGGCCGACGGTCTCGCTGCCGATATTGATGCCTTCATAGAGTTTTTGCGCAGTCTGCATGGTGCGCGTGGCGGAGAAGCCGAGCTTGCCAGAGGCTTCCTGCTGCAGGGTGGACGTCGTGAAGGGCGGCTGCGGATTGCGGGTGACGGGTTTTGCCTCGACCGAAGAGATCGACAGCTTGGCGCCTTTGACTTGCGCTTCCGCGGCGCGGGCTTTGGCCTCGTCACTCAAGGAAAACTTGTCGAGCTTCTCACCATCGAGCCGCACAAGCGACGCGGCAAACGCGCCGGATGCGGTCTCCATGTCAGCACCGACCGACCAGTACTCGCGCGGATTGAACATCTCGATCTCGGTCTCGCGCTCACTGATCAGGCGCAGCGCGACAGACTGCACGCGACCGGCCGAGCGCGCGCCCGGTAGCTTGCGCCACAGCACGGGTGAGAGCGTGAAGCCCACGAGATAGTCCAGCGCGCGGCGCGCGAGATAGGCGTCGACCAGCTCTTGGTCGAGTTCGCGCGGATTCTCGATCGCGTCGAGCACGGAGGACTTGGTGATGGCGTTGAAGACCACGCGCTCGATCGACTTGTCCTTCAGCAGCTTCTTCTTGTTCAGCACTTCGAGCAGGTGCCAGGAGATCGCTTCGCCCTCTCTATCCGGGTCGGTCGCGAGGATGAGCTTGTCGGACGTTTTCAACGCGTCCTCGATGTCCTTGATGCGCTTGCGAGACCGGGTGTCGACGGACCAGCTCATGGCGAAGTCCTTATCCGGATCGACGCTGCCGTCCTTGGAGGGAAGGTCGCGGACGTGGCCGAAACTGGCCAATACCTTGTACCCCTTGCCGAGGTATTTTTCGATGGTCTTGGCCTTGGCAGGCGATTCGACGACGACGAGGTTCATGGTGTCTCCGGGGGAGCCCGATCCGCCAAATGCAGGACCGGAGTGCGGCGCGCCATGTGGGACGGCGGCGCGCGGCTGTCAATCGACGCGCTGTTTCGCGCACAGTCAACCGAGCTAACTCGGTGGGGATATCACATCGAATTACACAATCTACACGAGTTGTTTCATACTTTGCGTTATGATAATGCCGATGGATGCGCGCGGCTGGGGCGTTCGCTTCGATATAATATGCGGCTGGTGTTTTGCCAGAATGCTCGCGCGGAAGGGTGCCTGATGACTGATAGCGAACGGATTGGAAAGCGGCGCGCAACGGCGGGGGCCGACGGTCCTGCGGCCCCGACGCCGACGGCATCATCCAACGATCTGATCGATTACGTCACCGACCACGCGCAACAGCTCGCAGCCATGGCTCTGACGGCGGGGCGGCCGAAAGCGTCTGCCCTGCTCACCTTGGCCGCGACACAGCTCAGGCAGCCCGGCTAACTCGGCCTGCGGCATCCACCAGCAGCTCGGAATTAAGCTCCATTTCGAGCAAGGCGGCTGCGGCGATGGCGTAGGGCACACCGGCGCTGCGGAACAGATCGTCCCGACTGGTCGGTGAGAAGGACGCAGCGCGGAGTAGCGCATCGCGGGCACGCTCGATGTCTTGCGCGCTAGCCTCGGCGTCGAAAACGGGGCCGCGATAGCTCTCATCCGTGTCGAACATTTCGCCCTGCCGCGTTCCGCCCGCAATCGCGTCCATCACGTCGCGCGCGCTCTCGACCAGGGCGGCTCCGTCTCGGATCAGGCGGTTGCAGCCCTTGGTGCGCGGGTCCAATGGGCTGCCCGGCGCGGCCATGACCTCGCGGTTCTGCTCCAGCGCATAGCGCGCCGTGATCAGAGTGCCGGAGCGTTCCGCCGCTTCGACCACGACCACGCCCAGGCTCACGCCGGAGATCAGGCGGTTGCGGCGCGGGAAGTCGCGGGCGGTCGCGCGGTAACCCAGCGGAGACTCCGATATCAGCAGGCCGCGCTCGCGCATGGCGAGGTGCAGATCGTGGTTGGAGCGCGGGTAGATATGGTCGACCCCGCCGCCCAACACGCCGATCGTGCCGGTCTCCAGCGCGGCTGCATGGGCGCTGGCGTCGATGCCCCTCGCCAGTCCCGACACGACGACCGCGCCCGCCTCGCCCAACTCTCTTGCGAGCTGTCCGGCAAAACGTTCACCGAGTGCGGAGCAGTTGCGCGAGCCGACGATGGCGACGCAGGGCTGATTCATCAGCTCCGTGCGCCCCCAGACGGAAATCAGCGGCGGCGCGGGATCGAGCGCGCGCAGCAGCGTCGGAAAATCCGGCTCGATTGCGCAGATGATGCGCACGCCCGCCTGTTCAGACGCGTCCATCTCGGCCTCGACCTGTTCACGCGTCGGCGGGCGCACATCCTTGCGCCGGATGATGGACGGCAATTCGGCAAGCGCGCGGCGAGCCGATCCATACCGCCGCAGCAGCCCCCAGAACGCGACAGGCCCAACGGTATGGGTGCGGTAGAGGCGAAGCCAATCGCGGCGTTCAGCGAAGGACAGCTCGCGCGGTGCGCTCAAGATTCGGCGTCCTTGCTGGAGCCACCGATCCTGGACTCGGTGCCCGACTTCAGGCGAAAGATGTTGTCCTTGTGCCGAAAGACGATCAGCGCTGTCATGGCGAGAAGCATCAGTTTGACGGGAAGTGGGAAGAAGATCAGCGACACCGCTGTGGTGAAGGCGGCTGCGCTGAGCCCGGCCGCCGAGCTATATCGGGTGGTGAATGCGACGGTGAGCCATGTCGCTGCCGCCACCAGTCCAAGCGGCCAGACCAGCCCGAAGAGCGAGCCGAAAAACGTCGCTACGCCCTTACCGCCGCGAAAACGCAGCCAGATCGGAAAGCAATGTCCGAATAGCGCTGCCGCTGCGGCCACGAATTGCATCGGTGCGCCGAAGAGCGACAGCGCAATCCAGCCCGCCGCTGCGCCTTTTAGGCCATCGAGCAGGACGGTCAGCAGGGCGATCGACTTTTTCCCCGTGCGCAGGACATTCGTCGCGCCAATGCTGCCCGAGCCGATCGACCGCAGATCCGGGCCACCGACGAGACGGTTCAGGATCAGGCCGAAGGGAACGGAGCCGAGGACGTAGCCGATGAGAATGGAGAAGAGCGCGGCGACCATGAGACGGGTCTAGCGGCGCGAATGGGGCGGGGGAAGGGGCGTTTGGGAATTGGTGGCGCTGACCGGTAGGTGGGGGCGAGCGGCGTGTGGAGTAAGACCGATGCAAACGCAGCGCTGCCGCGCCGCCGCGCCGCCGCCCTGTCGGGTCGGTATGTGCGCTTGCCGAACCGAGGTCTCGACCTTCGGCCGGGCCGCGCTGGCGTCGCGCGGACAGTTTTCTGACGGCTTCGCCGCAAACCCGACCGGGCCGAAAACTGGTGGGCACCGTCTGGTTTAATTTCGAGAGCCGTGGAGATTCGCGAGGTACCACCCGGAATCGAACCGGGGTGGCTGGATTTGCAATCCAGTGCGTAACCACTCCGCCATGGTACCGTCGCGAAGCGCGCCATTAGCGCGGGGGTGGGCTTGCTTGCAACGGGTTTTTGCCGCGCAATGTCTTGGGTGGCCATGCGTATATTTCGTTAACCCTGATGTGTATCGCGGCGGTAAGAGGTGCCGTGCTACGGCGTTGCGATAGGTGAGGGACAGCGCTAGAGGCGCGGCGTCCTGCGACCTGTCGTCAAGATTTTCCCGCGTGGGGAGAATCCAGTGTTCACGCCGAATTTCGGCCAAGCGGGATCTGAAGAAGGAATGAGCGCCATGCCGACTTTCGATTTTGCCGATGCCCGCGAGACCATGGTCGAAAGCCAAATCCGCACGGCGGATGTGACCGACCTGAACCTGCTGGCCGCTTTCCGCCGCACAGCGCGTGAGAAGTTCGTTCCGCAAAACCAGGCGCCGCTGTCCTATGCCGACGCTGTCGTCGATTACGGCGATGGCCGCGTGCTGCTGCGTCCGCGCGATTTTGCCAAGCTGGTGCAATCCGCTGACATCCGCCGCGACGAAGTCGTGCTCGATATCGCCTGCGCGCGCGGCTATTCGACGGCCGTCTTGTCCCAGATCGCCGACACGGTGGTCGGATTGGAAACGGAAGACGAGGCGGTCAATCGTGCCACCGATCTGCTGACGGATGCGGGTGTGCTGAATGCCGCCGTGGTCAAGGGCGACCTGAAACGCGGCGCGTCCGAGCATGGTCCGTTTGACGTGATCATCGTCAACGGCGCGGTTTCGAGCGTGCCGGACAACTGGTTCGCGCAGCTGGCCAATAACGGCCGTTTGGCTGTGATCGTCAAAGACGGCCCTATCGGCCGCGCGACCGTCTTCACCAAATCCGGCGACGCCGTCGGTGACCGGGTCGAATTCGACGCCCATGCCCCCTATCTCCCCGGCTTCGCGCCGCAGCCCGCGTTCGCGCTATAGGTATTGTTTGACCCGCGCCGCTCTCCATACGCTTCTGCTCGGCACGGCTTTGCTGATTGCCGGACCCGTGTCCGCGCAGACCGTCGCAGAGAGCGGCACATATATCGGGGCGAATGAGACGCTGCAGACGGCGCTCGCTTCGGTCTACCGTGACAACCCGCGTCTTCAGGCCGAACGCGCCCGTCTACGCGAAGTGGACGAGAACTGGGTCCAGGCCCGCGCGCAAGGTCGGCTGAATGTGTCGGCGGGTGCGGAGGCCAGCTACACCAATCTGCGCACGCCCGAGAACGAGGGCAGCTTTTTCGCGCCCGCCGGTGGCGGTTGGACCGACGGCACACCCTATTCTGGACAGCTCAACGTCGTGCAGCCGCTCTATCAGGGCGGCCGGGTCAAGGCGCTGAAACGCCAGGCCAAGGCGGGCATACTCGCAGCCAGAGCCGGGCTGGAAAATGCAGAGAACCAGATCTTCCTGTCGACCGCCAATGCCTATGTCGATGTGCTGCGCGATCAGCAAACCGCCGAAATCCGCCGCAACAATGTGCGTGTGCTGCAGCGACAGCTGACAGCGGCCAATGACCGCTTCGAGGTCGGTGAGGGGACTCGTACCGACATCGCGCAATCCGAATCGCGCCTGGCCGCATCTGAGGCCGGGCTGGCGCAAGCCAATGCGCAGCTCGACGTCAGCCGGGCGCAGTTCGAACGGCTCGTCGGTCGGCCTGCCACGACATTGGCCGAGGCGCCGAGCTTTGCCCTGCCGATGAACTTGCAGGAAGCCATGCGGCTTGCGCGCTACAACAATCCGCAACTGCTGTCGGCCTATTACAACGAGAAAGCGGGCGCCGCCGCGATCGACGTCGCGAAATCCGCCGGCCGCCCGAGCCTGAGTTTGAACGGTTCGCTGAGCGGATCGCGCGATCAATTGCTCGGTGTGGACCAATCCGATCAGGCGGCGCTGACGGCGCGGCTCAATGTGCCGATTTTCTCCGGCGGGCTGAACAAATCCCGCGTGCGCCAAGCCAAGCACGCCAAGACGCGTCTGTCTTTCGAGACACGCGACACGGAACGCGCCGTGGACCAGACGGTCGCCCAGATCTGGGCGCAGATGCAGGCTGCGCGCTCCGTCGTGCGTACATCGCAGAGACAAGTCGAAGCCGCCGACATCGCATTCGAGGGCGTCAGCCTGGAGCAGACGGTCGGCACGCGCACCCAGCTCGATGTGCTGAACGCAGAGCAGGAAGTGCTCAATGCGCGGCTGACATTGGTCAATGCGGAGCGCAATTTCGATAGCTCCGTCTTCCAGCTGCTCTCCGTCATCGGCGTGTTCGACGCGGAAGGCATCGCCCTGCCGCTAGAGCAATATGACTATGAGTCCTATCTGAAGAACGTCGCCTATGACGGCTATGAAAAGACGGTCGACACGCTGGTGCCCGAAGCTGTCCAGAAAATCGTGCCGCAACTCGACGACATCGTGGTCGAGCCGGTCGGTGCCATCATCGACGGCGCGCGCGCGATTGAACTGGACGAGCGCGCGGAGAGCCTCGGGCGGCAGATGCTCGAGGTCGGCAACGTCGCCAAAGAGGGTGTTGACTTCGTGACCGGACAAACTCCTGCCTATGATCCGCGCATCGACCAGGCCGATCCAACCATCGATTCCGACCCGTCCCCCACGCAAGGCGCGCAGCTGGGTGATGTGGACGAGGTCATTGAGCTTGACCTGCCCGATGTGCCTGCACCGATCCTGCGGCGTGCACCCAAGCAGCCGGGATTGGCCGGCGAGGGGTTGCCCGAGCCGCTGGTCGACTTCGAAAGTGGCCGCTAGCGCCCATTCGTTGTTCGGGCTGTAAAAGGCGCGACTCCCCCGTGGATTGTGCAACTGCGCTTCTGGACAACGCTTAAGGGTTCCCTTAACCAAATCTCACTGGCAGCGAAGGCTGCGACGTTCTGGGCTTCACTCGCGAAGCCTTCAGGGGGAGCGGGAACACAGATATGTCGGAACAGACACCCGGACAGCCAGAGCACGACAGCGTCGTCGAAATGGGCGATGCGGAGCCGAGCATGGAGGATATCCTCGCCTCGATCCGCAAGATCATTGCCGACGATGTCGACCCCGTGCCGCTGGACGGCCCATCTGACGTGATGGTCGAAGCTGCCGATGTCGGAATCGCGCCCGTAGAGGTCAAGACAGACGATCCCTTCGATATCGATGCTCTGCTTGGCGATATGGCACCGTTGGAAGCTGAAACCACATCGGCCGCGGTTGATGCTTCTATTGAAACCAGTTCGGAATTGACGGCCGACGATTTGTCGATGGACGCGTTCGACGATCTTATCGATCTTGAAATTCCTGTCATTCCCGACGAACCAGTTGTCTCCGGCATGGCCGAACCGGCCACGGCGCTCGGTGCGACCATCGCGCTCGGCATGCTCGCCGACCCCGCCAAACCGTCGCCGGCCGCGCCGCTCAATAGGCCGAAGTCACGCGTCGCCGAAGTCGCTGCGACGTCTGACGACGATATGGACGGGCTGATGGACGAGCTTCTCGCCGATCTCGATATGGCCGACGACGCGCCCGCCGCCGAAGTGTCTGCAGACTTCTCAGCGGAGACTGTCTTCGACCCAGCCGCCGATCTGCTCGAGAGCGAGGCAGCGTCGAACCCCGTCGTAGAGGAATCCGTTGCAGAGCTTGCGTCCGATCCATTCGACGACCTGCTCGATATGGATGATTTCGACCTCGCCGAAGCCAATGGGCTAGAGGAAGTTGGCTCATCCGGGCCGAGCGCAGAGCTTGTCGTTCCGCAAATCGAGGAAAGCGAAGACCTCGATCTGGTCAAGTCGCTGATGGAAGACCTGACCGATGAAGACACCGTAGCTCTCGAAGCCGAGCTGGAGGTCGTGGAGCCGGAAATCGTCGAGACGGTCGAAGAGAACGATGTTCTCGACGATATTTTGAACATGACGCTGGAGGACGAGATCGAAGCCCAGCCGCTCGAGATTCCTGAAATGGAACCGGAGCTGGAGCCCGTCGCGGAGCTTGCCCCGGTCGAAGATATCGTTGACGTCGAAGAGCTCGCCGCCGACCCAGTGCCGTCGCTCGCCGATATTGCCGCATCCGCGCAATCCGATGCCGACGCCGCGCAGTCCATGTCGCCCGCAATCGTTGGCAGCGCTGCCGTCGCCGGTGCAGCTCTTGCCGGGGGAGCCGTCGCATCCACCGAGCCGGAGCCTGTCGCACCCATCGCCGGGACTGCCGTACCCGCCGCTCAACCCGAACCTACACCAGAACCTACCCCAATGGAGACCCCCATGCCGAGAGCCGTCCGTTCCGAGGCCATCCTCGACGAAGTCACCGAAGAAGCGACCATGAGCGCCTTCGCCGAGCTCAACAATGTGGTCGAGGAAAAGGCCGTCTATTCCGAGCGCGGCCCGCG
>CALDUL010000118.1 GCA_937923575.1 uncultured Algimonas sp. | reverse complement strand
GCCTTCAGGCGGGTTTGCCGCGAGCCAGGTGCCGGAGCGGTGCATGACTTCGAGACCGGCCTCTTCCGCTCCGAGCAGCAGCGTCAGCAGATTGATATCTTCGTGAGCGGCGGCGCGCACAGAACCGGGCTCGATGGCGCTCGGGTCTTCGACCGGCGGGTAGTGCAGCAGGCGCAGAATGGAGTTTCCGTTGACCAGCGCGGCCCGCATGTCGGCCTCGGTCATCTCCAGCGTCTCGCCAATATCGACCATCAGCGTCCGGGCAAAGGCGTCCATTTCGTCGAACAGCGTCTTGGACACAGCGTTGAAGTCCGGGCGCTCCGCGACCTGCGGTGTGGCGGGCAGCCCGGGAATAGAATCGCGGCCTTCGTGCCAGAATTCTTTCAGGTCCGGCGTGTCGCGGTCCTTGGCGCTCTCCGTGCGGAAAGGAGAATAGCCGCGCTGATAATGCGCATCCGGCATGGCGTAGGCGGACTTTTCCGCATCCGGCAGGGCGAAGAACGCGCGGCTCTCGGCCTCCATGGCGTCGATGGCGGTTTTCGGGATAGTGTGGTTGCGGATCACGGCAAATCCCGTGTCGCGCAGGCTCTCAACCAGTGCGCGGCCAAAGGCGGCCGGATTCTCTGCCGCGGTCGCGAAATCCAGCTCTGCAATCGCGAGCGGAATGGAATCAGCGAGGGAGACGGGAGCGTTCATGGGACATGTCTAAGCCCCATGGCTGTGCGCGCAAAGAGCGGTGATGCAGGAAAGTCACACTCACCTGTGAATCCCGGTGTGAATCAGCCTTTCTTACAGTACTGTCACAAAACTGACGACTCTCTTGGATAGCGGGCGCTCAATCGTGCGGGGCTGCTCTCGATTCTCCGCACAAAACCCTTGCAAGCCCATGACGGGTCTTGCGTCATCGGAGCCATCCATGTCTCGTTTCCCCATCACGCCGGCGGCCGCCCTGCTGCTCGGTACCACGGCTCTCACAGCCGCCATGCTGCCGACCGCAGCCTTTGCCCAGACCACGACATCCTCCGTCAGCGGCCTGATTACGACCGAAGCCGGCCTGCCCATCAACGGCGCCTCGGTCACGTTGATCAACACCCAGACCGGCTTTGCCCGCGTCGTCACGACGGACGCGACCGGGACATTCGCCGTCCGCGGCCTCGGCGTCACCGGCGCCTATGACGTCACCGTCAGCGCCCCCGGCTACCAAGGTGAGCGCGTCGAAGGCGTCGTCCTGACGCTGGGCGACGAGACGGCCTTCAACTTCGATCTGTCCACTGAAATCACCGACGAAATCATCGTGGTCGGCCAGCGCATGGTTGTCGCCGATCTTGCCATCGGCCCGGCAGCCTCCTTCGGTCTGGACGTTCTGGAGAACGCACCAACCATCAACCGCAACATCACCGACGTCCTGCGCCTCGACCCGCGCATCTTCGTCGACGAGAGCCGCGGCGGCATCAACTCCATCCAGTGTGTTGGCCAGAACCCGCGCTTCAACTCCACCACGCTGGACGGTGTGCCGGTCAATGACAGCTTCGGCCTAAACTCCAACGGCTATCCGACCGAGCGTCAGCCCTTCCCATTCGACGCCATCGAGCAGGTCAGCGTGGAAATCGCGCCGTTCGACGTCATCTACGGCGGTTTCACGGCGTGTAACATCAACGCCGTGACCAAGTCCGGTACCAACGAATTCCACGGCTCGGCTTTCATCGACTACACGGATGACGGCCTGCGCGGCAGCAATGCCGGCAGCACCGAGTTCGACTTCGGCAATTTCGACGAAATCCGCTACGGCATCGGCATCGGTGGTCCGATCGTGGAAGACAAGCTGTTCTTCTACGCGTCCTATGAGAAGCTCGAAGGCGCCAATGTCTACGCTCCGACCCCAGGTCTGGACACGGCTGTCGTCAACCGCATCGCCGAGATCGCGAACCGGGTCTATCAATACGATCCAGGAACGACGCCGACCAACAACCCGAACTTCGATGAAAAAGTCCTCGTCAAGCTCGACTGGAACATCAACGACATGCACCGCGCTACCGGTACATTCTCGTATAATGACGGCAACAATATCGTGCGTTCCGATGGTGATCCGGACGAATTCGAATTTTCCAACCACCTCTATGAGCGTGGCACGGAGCAGCTCTCCTACGCCGGTGCGGTCTTCTCCGACTGGACGGACAATTTCTCGACCGAGCTGCGTGCGTCCTTCCAGGACATCGACAACCGTCAGATTCCCGAAGGCGGCACGGATTTCGGTGAATTCCGCATCTCCGAAGGCGGTATCGACTACTACCTCGGCTCGGACGACTCGCGCGGCGCCAACGATCTGAACTATGACGTTCTGACGCTGGCCGGTATCGGTAACTATTCGATCGGCAATCACACGCTGACCGGAGGTATCGAGTATCAGGACCTGAACGTCTTCAACCTGTTCGTGCAGCAAGCCCAGACCGAGACGCGCTTCAACGGAGTCGACGAGTTCGAGGCCGGCATCGCCAGCCAGGTCGAGTTCAACGGTGCTGTGTCCGGCAACATCAACGACGCCGCCGCTGAGTGGGGCTACTCCACTCTGGCGCTTTACGGTCAGGACGAGTTCGCTCTGACGGACAATCTGACGGTCGTCGCCGGTCTGCGCTACGACAACTATTCGTCCTCCGACGTGCCGGTCGAGAACCCGGACTTCGTCGAGCAATACGGTTTCTCCAACTCGCAGAATCTGGACGGCAAGGACCTGTGGCAGCCACGCTTCGGCTTCACATGGGATGCCAGCGATGTGCTGCAGGTTCGCGGTGGCTTTGGTCGCTTCGCGGGCGGTAACCCGAATGTCTGGGTGTCCAACGCCTATTCCGGCACAAACGTCACCCAGGTCGGTGCGCGTATCCGTGACCGCGATAACGGCATCGATCTGTTCGATCTGGACTACACGCTGGCCGAAGAGGGTGTGCCGAACGGCCCGGGCTATGCGGTTCCGACCGTGCTGGCCGATCAGGTCGCATCCGGCGAAGGCTCAAACTTCGAGCTGAACTACGTCGACCCGGACTTCCAGATCCCATCCAACTGGAAATACTCGCTCGGCGCGACATGGTCGCCTGACGTTCAGATGAGCACGCCGTTCCTCGACGGTCCGTGGACCTTCAGCTTCGACGCGCTCATCCTCGACAGCGCCGACACGGCCATCATCAGCCGTGCCGATCTGATCGCTGCGGGTACGCGCAACGTCGATGGCGTGGACGGCGACGGCGTGCCGTTCGACCTGACTGTCACCGATTACGACAGCCCGAACCTCGACGCCTTTGTGTTGACCAACTCGGATGTCTCCAACGAAGCCTTCGCGCTCTCGCTGGGTGCGGCCAAGCAGTATGACAACGGTCTCGGCCTGACGTTCGGCTATGCCTATACGGACGCCAAAGACGTTCAGCCCATGACCAGCGCCGTTGCGTTCTCGAACTACAACAACCGCGCTTTCAACGATCCGGAGGAGCAGATCCTCTCGACATCGAACTACAATGTGAAGCACCGCTTCACGAGCTCGGTGAACTACGACCGCGCCTTCTTCGGCGACTACAACACCAACATCTTCGCCTTCTTCCTGTCGCAGTCGGGTTCGCCTTTCTCGCGCACGCTGAACGGTGTCGGCAACAATGTCTTCGGCTTCACGCCGTTCCTCGGCAATGGTGGCGACTCGATCCTGCAGCCCGGCACGGAGCGCAATGAATTCCGCGCGCCGAACTGGACCAAGGTCGATCTGCGCATCGGTCAGGAACTGCCAGGTCTTCGCGGTGAAGACCGCACGGAGATCTTCATGGTCATCGACAACCT
Organism: uncultured Algimonas sp.; assembly: GCA_937923575.1. GTDB lineage: Bacteria > Pseudomonadota > Alphaproteobacteria > Caulobacterales > Maricaulaceae > Litorimonas. The sequence goes on along the minus strand of CALDUL010000118.1, from coordinate 18,089 downwards.
GACCAACCTGATCGACAGCGACTGGGGTGTTTTGGAGACCGCTGGTTTCCCAGGCACGCTGAGCGAGAACGAGCAGTTCTCGATCAACACGGCGTCCGCCTATGAGATCCGCTTCGGTGCGCGCTACGAGTTCTAAGAACTCCGCCGATAGCGACTGATTTCCAGCCCGCTCCGGTGATCCGGGGCGGGCTTTTTCGTGGAGTCATGGCCTTCACCGGCGATTAACCGTGTTCCTCAGTCTTTGCCGTCTGGCCGGAACGTCCGACCGTTCTCCCGCGTCTTTCTTGCTCAGAAGCAGCGATAGATCGCTTCGCCAAGGAGACCGAACTATGCGCATCATCCTCACCGCAGCCCCCGGTCCCGCGAAGCTCATCCGCCGCAAGCTCTACTATAGTGTCGATGGCATCACTTCGATCGACAGTTGGCCCACTATCCGCGCCACGCGCGACGGGATCGGGTCGACAGTGCCGGATTTCTTTATCGCAATCGGTCGGCGGTCGCCGCGTGCGCTGGGTCGACTGGCGCACCAGTTGGGGGAGTTGGGCTGTCCGCAGCTCATAAGTTCGGGTCTCGAGGCCGAATGTCTGATCTACCGCAACGCCACGGAGCGGCCCATTGTGATCTGTATTCCGACCGGCCACTCGGTCACCGAGGGCCTGATCGAGGTCACGCGACAATTCATTTCGTCAATGGCTCAGGCGACCGAAGTCGTCACCCGCCGACGGAGGCAGGTCGAGATCGGCCGCGAAGTGCAGAATATCGTCTGCGGCGCGACGCAGTCTCCGCCCGATCGCCAAGACCCCGATCCTGCAAACCGTGTGAGCAGCCCACAGGTGACGCCGCAGCTGGCAATGCCTCAGTCATGCTCTCTGTCCGATCAGCGGAAGGCGACAGCTTAGCGCGCCGTCTCGGCGTCTCGACGCCGGTCCGCGATGTCGCTGCGAAAGCGGTCGATCACGAAGCTGTCGCTGGCATTGTCGGACCAGCGCTGTGCACTGTCGAGCACCGCATCCGCATGGTCCAGCTTGCCCTCATAGAGCAGCGCCGGGATCATCATCATCGATTCGTGCGGAAAGCGCAGATGGCTGTCATTGCGGATCAACCAGCCCAGCGATTGCAGCGCAGGCGCGGGCAGGCGGTCCGTTTCCGGGCGACTGACGGCGACGCGAAACAGGTGGAGCTGCGCGTCCTGAGGCGCGGCGGCCAGACCGCGGATCGCCGCGTCGCGCGCGTCCGTCCAGAGCCGGTCGTCCATCTGGTTCTGACTGACCCGACCATAGGCCGCCTTGGCCCGTAGTTTTAGCGCGCGCGGCTCTTCGGGCAGGCGTTCCAGCACGCGGTCAGTGAACAGATCGACGCCGTCCCAATCGCCCAAGCGCCAACTCTGCAATGCGCGCGCGAGCGTTGTCTCGGTTGTATCCGCGGATGCGAATAGCTCCGCCTCGTCTGCGAGAGCCTGAGTGACATTGTCCCGACGACCATAGGATAGCAGCAGGCGCAGCCGATTGGCCGCCAACATGGATTCAGATGCCACTGACGTGCTCACGGCGCTCGGAGCAGCCGCCCCGACTTCGCGCACGCGCAGCGTCCCGCCCGGCTTGCCGAGCCGTCCGCGCACCCGCTCTTCGAGCGGCCCGTAGCGCAGGCCGAAGACGCGCTCGAAACTGTCTTCGGAGTCGGATGCTTCGTCCCAGCCATCGACGAAGCGGTGAATATTGGCGAGCCCACCCGGCTCGGTCATCACGAAATGGGCGAGCGCCCAGCTCTGTCCGTAATAGAGCCGTTGTGCGCGAAAGAGGCTATCAGTCGTCGCGGCCGCATAGTCGGGATATTGGGCCATACTCTCGATGATAGTGCGCATCGGCAGCCAACTCCCAACGCGCGTCAGCTCGTCCTCGTCGGGCAGGGCGCGGCCGAAGACAGCAAGATTTTCGCCGTCATGATCATAGGTCGCGTAATAATCCGCCATGCCTTCGCCGAGCCAGATTGGCAGCTTGCGCGGATAGCGCTCCTCCATGATGTGATGGACGACCTCGTGGCGCAGAACCAGGCGGAGCCAATCGCGCTCCAGCGCGCGGTGCAGAAAATGGTCGGGATCCTCGGAATAGCCGATGACGATGTCTTCGCCCGCGGCTGAACGCAGATAGATGGCGGCCGTGATGCCGCCCGGCGTGACCGCTTCGAACACGCGTGTATCGTCGATGATCGACAGGGTGAGCTTTTGCGGATCAGTCCGGGTGGTCAGGCCGAGATCGGAAATGACCGCGCGGCGAAAGCGTTCCAGATCTCGCAGGATTTCTGCGCCGTCGACATTCGCATCGCTGATCAAGATGAAATTATCCGACTCCGCGCGGGTGGCGGCCCAGCTGGGGGTCGTGGTCAGAAGAGTTAGGGCGAGGGCGATCAACAGAGTGGCCATGAGCGCCGGCAAGCGAGACAAAGTCTGGACGGGTCGTGTGTTCAAGGCAGCCTCCGGGTTATTCTATAACACGAAATTCTGCGCCGTCGAGTGACAGCTCCGTCATCCAGCTGTGCTGTAATTTAACCAGTTGTGCTGCAATTCAACATGGTTAACGTTATGTTTGCCATAATCCCGGATGCGCGGAAGCGTATTGCGCAAGGAGATTCGTCCGCGCGCGCGGCGGTGATCGACGCTGCCAAATGGGGAAATTGGCATGAGTGCGAATTTTTGGCTGATATTGTCGGCTGTCATGGTCTTCTTTATGCAGGCGGGCTTTCTGCTCATCGAGGCAGGGTCTGTTCGCGCCAAAAACGCCGTCAATGTCGCGCAGAAGAACGTTTCGGACTTGATCATTTGTGGCCTTCTCTATGCCACCATTGGTTTTGCGGTCATGTATGGGCCGAGCGTTGCCGGTCTGTTCGGCGCGCGCGGTGCGCGCGAAGCGGTGGAACAGGCGGGTAGCTGGCCGACGTTGCTGATCTTCAACCTCGCCTTCTGCTCCGTCGCGGCTACGATCGTGTCCGGCGCGGTGGCCGAGCGCATGCGCATCGGCGCTTATCTCTTTTCCACCGCCGTCATTGCCATGTTGGTCTATCCCGTTTTCGGGCACTGGGTCTGGGGCGATTTGGTGCTGAGCACGAATGTCCCGCTGCTGGGCGCGCTGGGCTTCGTCGATCATGCGGGCGGTGTGGCGATCCACGCGCTCGGCGGATTTTTTGCTCTGGCAGGCATTATTGTCCTAGGCGCGCGCAAGGGCCGCTTCGACGCGCAGGGCCGTGTCCAGCCGATCACGGGATATAGTCCTGTGCTGGCCCTGGCCGGGTGCCTGATCCTTTTCGTGGCGTGGGTGCCGTTCAACACGGGCATGATGGATCCCGCGTCTGGCGCATTTGCCAATGTCGCGCTCGGTACGCTGATGGCGGGCGCAGGCGGCGGGCTGGCTGGCATGACCGTAGGAGTAACGCTCGACCGCGGCACGCTGCGTCCGGAAGCCAGCTTTAACGGCATACTCGGCGGGTTGGTCGCTGCGACGTCCGGTGTCGCGTGGCTTGGCATGAGCGGGGCTGTCGTCATTGGCGCCATCGGCGGCGCAGCGGCCATAGGTGGCCAGCACTGGCTGCTGCACAAACGCCGTATCGACGATCCTGTCGGCGTCGTCGCGGTGCACGGCTTTGCCGGCGTGGCCGGGGCGTTGCTGTTCCCATTCTTCGCCAATGCGCCGCTGCCGGCTGGTAGTATCGGCGCACAGCTGACGGCGCAGGCCATCGGAGTGGGGGCCTGTATCGTCTGGTCCATGGGCGCGGGTTTTGCGGTCTTTGGACTGCTGTCCAAGCTGGGCCGCCTGCGTGTGAGCGAAGCCGAAGAGGTGATGGGCCTCGATATCGCCGAGCATACGCCGCATCTGGAAGCGGATGCGGTCGAGGCCGCCTATGCCGCGCTGGAAGGCAAGCTCAGAGGGCGTCCCGTCGCGCCGCACACGGCCCCTGCCCAAGCGCCCATGCTCGCCGGTAGCGAAGCGGGTCTCGCGCTCAATGCACTCGCCAGCGAGGTCGATCAGAAATCTGTGGCGCTCGAAGCTGCGCTCGCCACCTTCACCCAGGCGTCCGAGAGCCTGACCGACGGTCTGATGATCTATGACGCAGACGGCATTGTGGTGCAGGTCAATACGGCCTGCGCGGACATCATGAACGGTGTCGGCATCCGCGTCAGACGCGGCACGCAGCGCAAGGAAATCATCCAAGCCTTGATCAAATGCGGACAATTGCCCGACCGAGGCAAGCCCCTCGTCGAGGCCGTCGACGCCTATCTGCACGACCATCCGATCGATGAGGACAGCGAATCCTCGCTCCAACTCGCCAATGGCCGCATCTACCTGCAACGCTCCACCCCGACACTCGACGGCGGCCAGATCATGCTGCTGACAGACGTCACCGCCATGCACCGCGCGCAGGAGAAGGCTGAGGAATCAGAGCGCTCCAAATCCGAATTCCTCGCCAATATGAGCCACGAAATCCGCACGCCCATGAACGGAATCATCGGCATGGCGGAACTTCTCGCCCTAACCGAGCTGGAAGAGCGCCAACGCGACTACGTCGAGACCATCCGGACGAGCGGCGATGCGCTGATGCTCGTCATCAACGACATCCTCGACTTCTCCAAGCTTGATGCGGGCCGCGTTGTGCTGGACCCGCAACCCTTCAGCTTGCGCGACGCGGCCGAGGATGTTTGCTCCCTGATGAGCACCGCTGTCTCGGACAAAGGTATCGATCTGCTGTTACGCTATGCGCCGGAACTGCCCGACCGCTTTGTCGGCGATGCCGGGCGGGTGCGCCAGGTGCTGACCAATCTAATAGGCAATGCAGTGAAGTTCACCGAAGGCGGCCATGTGCTCGTGGAGATCGGCGGAACCGTCGAGGGCGGCCAGGCCGCTCTGAACATTGCTGTGACCGACACCGGGCTGGGCATTCCCGAAGATCAGCTGTCGCGCATCTTCGAGAAGTTCAGCCAGGTCGACGGCTCGCGCACGCGTGAATTCGAAGGCACCGGACTGGGGCTCTCCATCGCGTCGAGCCTCGTCCATCTGATGGACGGCACGATCGGCGTGGAAAGCGAGATGGGTAAGGGGTCGACCTTCACCATCACGGTCGAGCTACCCGTGGCGAAGGGCGACAAAGAGGTGGTTCTGCCGCTGGAGGAGTTTGCGGGAGCCACGGTGCTGGTCGTCGACGACAATGCGGTGAACCGCAGGATCCTTGCCGAGCAGCTCGCCCATTGGCGTTGCCGCAGCGTGTTGGCGGAAAGCGCATCCCATGCGCTGGCGCTGATGGCCGAAGCCCGCAAGCGCGGTCTGACAATCGATCTGATGATCACCGATCACCACATGCCCGAATATTCCGGCGAGGCTTTGGTGCGTCGCATTCGGTCCGAAGCGCTGACGCAGGACATGCCCGTCATCATGCTGTCCTCCGCTATGGACGACAGGCTCCGGACGGAGCTCCGCACACTGGGTCGGATCCGCGTGCTCAGTAAGCCGTCGCGCGCGAGCCAGATGTGGAACACCATCGCGGACAGCCTGTCATCGGCCAAGCGGACCGATCAGCGAAACGACCTCGCGTCTGAGACGCCGAGCCGCCGCGGCATTGCGGCGGATGCGCCGACTATCCTCGTCGCGGAGGATAATCCGACCAACCAGCACTATATCCGCTACGTCCTCGAAGAGCTGGGCGTCGGCTGCACCATTGTCACCAACGGTCGTCTGGCCGTCGAGCAGTGGCGCATGGACCGCCCGCCGCTGGTGCTGATGGATGTCTCCATGCCGGAAATGAACGGCTATCAGGCCACGCGCCGCATTCGCGGGATCGAGGCTAGCCAGGGTCTGCCGCGAACGCCTATCATCGCGGTAACGGCCCACGCGCTGGCCGAGGACATAGAGCGCTGCCGCGCGGCGGGTATGGATGATCACCTGTCCAAGCCGCTTTCCATCGACGGCCTGCGCCGTGTGCTGCAGGGGCAAGGCATCGACTGCCACGCGTCGACCGAGCCGTCCCAGCGCGGCTCCGCAAGCCGCTAGCAGCCGTTGACAGACTGCGCGCGCGCGACTAACCCGCGCGCAGATTTCAACTAGCGCAGACAATGCGCTCCGAGCTGTGCGATCCCTGACACCAGGATGATGCAGACGGGGTCCCGCAGCCGACGAGTTTCGTCCGCTGCGGCGTTTTGCGTTTGGCAGATGACGAAAGAGATAGAGCTTGTTCGAAGCCCTTGGCGATAGACTTACCGGCGTATTCGATACGCTGACTGGCCGCGGCGCTCTGTCCGAGCGCGACGTCGATCTCGCCATGCGCGAGATCCGCAAGGCGCTGCTGGAAGCCGATGTCGCCCTGCCGGTGGTCAAGGATTTCGTTGCCAAGGTCCGCACCGAGGCCGTGGGCGAGAAAGTCATCCGCGCCGTCAAGCCTGGCCAGCAAGTCATCAAGATCGTCAATGATGCGTTGATCCAGACATTGGGTGGCACGCTTTCGGACGACGAGGCCGATCTCGCGGAAATCCGCGCGGCGAGCGAGCTGAACCTCAAGGCCAAGCCGCCCGTGGTCATTCTCATGGCTGGCCTGCAGGGCTCGGGTAAGACGACCACGACCGGCAAGGTCGCAAAATATCTCAAAGAGCGGCTGAAGAAGAAGGTCATGCTAGCCTCGCTCGATACGAACCGCCCGGCCGCCATGGACCAGCTCGGCATGTTGGCCGAGCAGAGCGGCACGAACTTCCTGCCCATTGTGAAGGGTCAATCGGCCGTCGAGATCACCCAGCGCGCGCTCAAAGAGGCCGCCAAGGCGGGCATCGACGTGCTCTTCCTCGACACGGCGGGCCGCACGACGATCAATGAAGAGCTGATGGCCGAAGTCATCGAGGTCGCGCGGATAGCGAAGCCGACCGAGACTCTGCTGGTCGCCGATGCGCTGACCGGTCAGGACGCTGTAGAAACGGCGCGCCGCTTCAACGAAGCCCTGCCGCTGACGGGGCTGGTTCTGACGCGGATCGACGGCGACGGCCGCGGCGGTGCGGCGCTATCCATGCGCAGCGTAACCGGCCTGCCGATCAAGTTTCTCGGCACGGGCGAAAAGCTCGACGGGCTCGAAGCCTTTGACGCCGAACGGCTCGCGGGCCGTATTCTGGGCCAAGGCGATGTCGTTGCGCTGGTGGAAAAAGCCGCTTCCGTCATCGACGAGAAGGAAGCCGCAGCCGCGGCCGAGAAGATGGCCAAGGGCGTCTTCGATCTCGACGATCTCGCCAAGCAGCTCGGCCAGATGCAAAAGCTCGGCGGCATGGGTGGGCTCATGAAAATGCTGCCCGGCATGGGCAAGATGAAGAAGCAGATCGACGCCGCCGGCGGTGTCGACGACAAGCTGATTGCTCGCCAGCGCGCGATCATCCTCTCCATGACCCAGTGGGAGCGTCAGAATCCCAAACTGATCAAAGCATCGCGCAAGAAGCGTATCGCGGCGGGCTCGGGCATGAGCGTCCAAGAGGTCAACAAGCTGCTGAAAATGCACCGCCAAATGGCCGACATGATGAAGAAAATGGGCAAGGGTGGCATGGCCGGGATGGCCGCGCAGATGGCCGGAATGCCCGGCATGCCCAAAATGCCAGGCGGCATGATGAAGGGCATGAAGGGCGGCGGCATGCCCAATCCCGAAGACATGGATCCGGCCCAGCTCGAAGAGCTGAAGAAGATGATGGGCGGCAGCAAACTCCCCGGTCTGGGCAAGCTGCCCGGTCTGGGTGGCGGCCTCCCGGGTCTAGGCGGTGGTCTGCCCGGCCTCGGCGGTCCCAAGTTCAAGAAATAACCAAAACACAAACTCGACACACAAAGGAAACCATATGTCTGTCAAACTTCGCCTGGCCCGTCACGGCGCCAAGAAACGTCCCTACTACCGCATCGTCGCAGCCGACACGCGCAGCCCGCGCGATGGTCGCTTCATCGAGATCGTCGGTCGCTATAACCCGATGCTGCCAAAGGATTCCGAAGACCGCGTCCAGCTGGATCTGGAGAAGTGCAAGGCCTGGCTCGACAAGGGCGCGCGCCCGACAGAGCGCGTTGCCCGCTTCCTCGGCGCTGCTGGCCTGTGGGAATGGAAAGCTGGCAACAACCCAGAGAAGGGCAAGCCCGGCGCGAAGGCGCTAGAGCGTATCGAGGAGAAGAAGGAAAAAGCCGAAGCGCGCGCAGCCGCCGAAGCCGAAGCCAAGGAAGCGGCGAAGGAAGCTGCAAAGGCCGCTGAAGAGGCTGCCAAGGCGGCTGCCGAAGAAGCCAAGAACGCTCCAGCCGAAGAGCCTGCCGCTGAAGAGCCTGCCGCTGAAGAGGCTCCTGCTGAGGACAAAGCGGAGGGCGGCGAGGAAGCATAAGCTCCACGCCATTCCCCCAAGACAACCCCGCCCGGTTCGCCGCGGCGGGGTTTTTCATGCGCTATGAAGCGGGCGTCAGTCCCAGCAGCGGGTCAAGCCCGCCCGCATCGTCCAGCGCGAAGAGATCGGACGCGCCGCCGACGTGATGGCCGTCGAAGAAGATCTGCGGGACTGTCTTGCGGCCCGACACGCGGACCATCTCAGCACGCCGCTCCGGCACGATCTCGAGGTCATATTCGGTCCAGTCCGTGATACCTTTTTCGCGCAAGAGCGCTTTGGCTCGCTTGCAATAGGGGCAGTGGCCCATGGTGTAGAGCAGGATGTCGGGTGTGTGGGTCATGGTGGTGGGTCACTTTCTGTTGCGTTGTCTGTGCGCGCAGCGCGGCGCGTTGAGCCCTATTCCGTCATTCGGACCAATCGGTCAATAAACAGGCGGTCACACTTGCGTGAGTGATAGGCGAACGGCCCCCTGGCGATCAGACGCCTAAGCGAAAAGCGAAGTGAGGCGAGCGTCTCGGTGGCTCAGATGGCGAAAGCGGTCAATTTGACGCGCACAAACGTTTCAAAGCACTCCGCACAGTGTCTAAGCAGATCAGGCAAGAGGCCGTGAAAGTCTGTGCGAACTCTGTAAGTCGTCTCATAAGGACGAATTCCATTGTCTATTGAGTAATTTATCATTAGACTAAAGATTAGTCCGATAGCGCGACACCCATTCCGGATGTCCGGAACGCGCCGGATCAGGGGTCAGACCTAATCCCAGACCAAGGTCTGGCCCCGCTCCACTCTCCTACGAATGTGACCTAATCAGGTGCTGACTAGAACAGCGCGCCCTTGATGCCGTCCAGCACGAATTGCGCCGCCAGTGTTGCCAGCAGCACGCCCAACACGCGGGTCAGAACATTGGTGAAGGTCTTGCCCATCACCCGCAGCAGGCCGCCCGCGACGAGGAAACTCGCCAGGGTAATGAGCAGCACGGAGAGCAGGGCGAGTATGATCGACCACTCGCCGCCCGATGTCGGTGCTTCGCCGGTTAGCAGCAGTAGCGACGCCATCGTACCCGGCCCGGCAATCATGGGAATGCCCATGGGAAACACGCTGATGTCTTCGGGGTCTTGCGTCTCCTCCAGCAGGTCTTCGGCGCGGTCCTCGCGCTTTTCGGTGCGCTTTTCGAACACCATATTCAGCCCGATGATGAACAGCATGATGCCGCCCGCAATACGGAGCGCATCGAGGCTGATGCCGAGCTTGGAGAAGAGCGCCTCACCGACGAATGCGAAGCCGATCAGAATGACGGTTGCCACGCCGACGCTCTTGAAAGCCATGGAACGGCGGTGCGATTTCGATGTGCCCTGAGTCAGCGACGCGAAAATTGGCGCACAGCCGGGCGGGTCGATGATGACAAATAGCGTCGCAAAGGCGCTCAGAAAGAGCGGCCAGTCGAACCAGGATATGATGCCGCTTTCCATGGCCGCGCGCATAGTGCCGTAAAACCGCTGTGCCAACCCGTCGTGGTCGTTAGACTAACGGGAGGCTGTGTTGCAGCCGCGCCGCGGCTGTGGTGCAGTGGTGTCATGAAACTCTATGCGCCGCTTGCCCTCATCCTGCTCGCCTCCTGTTCGCAGGCGTCCGCGCCACCCGCCGCGAACGACATCGCGCCGACGCCGCTCACCTATATGTCGCCGGACGACAGCCTCGACAATATCGACAGCGACGTCGCGCCCTATGTGCTCGCCAGAGGAGCCGGGCCGTCGCAAATCTCCCCGGATGGCCGCACGGTGGTCACGCGGCTGTCGCTGACCGGCACGCGGCAACTCTACGCCATTGAAGCGTTGGCCGACGATCCGCAGAGCACGTTGCGCCAGCTAACCAATGGATCCGGCGTGACCTTTTTCGACATCGCGCCGGACGGGCGGCTGATCTACGGCTCCGACAACAATGGCGACGAGCGGGAGAATTATTGGCTGCTCGACATAAGCGCGGAGGTAGCCGCGCCGCGCCTGTTGCTGCCCGCGACCGTGAACGGCTTTCGCAGCTACGGCGGTTTCTCCGGCGACAGCAAGACGCTGGTCTACGCCTCGACCGAGCGCAGCGGTCTCGACTACGACATCTATGCGGCTGACGTGGAAAGTGGCGAGACGCGGCGCGTGTTCGAGGGCCGCTACGGCAATTATGTGCAGGCCGTCGCGCCGGACGGCAGCACTGCGATCATTAGCGAAGCGGTGGGCGAGGATAGCGACAAGCTCTTCCTGCTGGACCTGTCGACAGGTGAGCGCAGCGTTCTCTCCGATCCGGTTGTGGAACGCGGTCACCGCGCCAACCATGTCGATGCGGGCGTCTATTTCGCCGACGATGCTCGCCACATCCTGATGGCGACCAATCGCGGTTCCGAGTTCGCACAAATCACCCGCATTCTGCAGCCTGGACGGACTCCGGGCATTCTGCCGGAACCGGACGTGCTGGCAAGCGCGGAGGGGCTCGACATCGACTCACTCGTGCCCTGCGCGGACGGGCTGCTCTACACGATCAATGCCGATGGTTTTTCCATTACGCGCTACCTCGCGGAACCCGGAACGCCGAATGCGGTCCCGCGTGAGATCAGCGGCTTGCCGAGTGGCGTGCACAGTCTCGATTGCTCGGGCGACCGTGCACTGGTCCGGATCAGCGCGCCTGATATTCCCGGCGATCTCTATTCGGTCGATCTCGACACTCTCGTGTCAAAGCGCATCTTCGCGTCCGATTTTGGCGAGCTGGATCCAGATTTCCTGGTCAGTCCGACATCCGTGCGGCTTCTGGCGCGCGACGGTGTCGAGGTCCAAGGACTGCTCTATCTGCCCGAGATTTCGGCCAAGCCCCCCGTCGTCTTCATGGTCCACGGTGGCCCGACGGCACAGTCGCGGCCCAGCTATAACGCCACCGCCCAATATCTGCTCTCGCGCGGCATTGCGGTGTTCCAGCCCAATGTGCGCGGATCGACCGGATTTGGCCGCACCTACACAACGCTGGATGATCAGCGGAAGCGCACGGACTCGGTGCGCGACCTCGTCGACATGCTCGCCTGGTTGGAGGAGGACGGGCGCGTGGACACATCGCGCGCGGCCGTGATGGGCGGCTCCTACGGCGGCTATGTCGTCAATGCCGTGTTGGCGGAATATCCCGATGCCTTTGATGCGGGCGTGTCGCTCTTCGGGGTGGGCGACTGGGTGACCGCGCTGGAAGTGGCAAGCCCGGCGCTCAAGGCTTCAGACATCATCGAATATGGCGATATTTCGGACCCCGAGGTCCGTGCCTTTCACGCCTCGATCAGCCCGGTCGCGAAAGCCGACAATATCCGCGTGCCCGTGCTCTATTCCCACGGCGTCATGGACCCGCGCATCGACATTGCGGAGACCGAAATCATGGTTCGTGCGCTGCGCGACAACGGTATCCGCGCCGACTATGTCCGCATCCCTGATGAAGGCCACGGCTGGAGAAAGCTGAATAACCGGCTCTATTACGAGCGGATCCAGGCCGATTTTTTGGAGGATGTGCTCCGCTAGAAATCCGTTTCGGCCTCGATCTCTTGTAATCCTTATCGATAAACAATATGTTTGATATGTAAATGATACCATAAAGGAGAGAGCATGTCGGATATCATGGAAAAGGACACGGGTAGCCTGCCCGGCATACCGTTTTTCTTGGGGAGCTTGATCGTGGCCGCGGGTTCGGTTTTCGCAATCGGGCAGGATATCCTTCCGGCACCCTTGGGCTTTCCCATCGCGGTGCTGTCGCTGATCATGCTGGTCGGCCTCTACACCGTCGCGCCGAACCAGTCTGCCGTGCTGTCGCTCTTCGGAAAATATGTCGGCACGGTCGACACGACCGGTCTGCGCTGGAACAACCCGTTCTACTCCAAGCGCAAAGTGTCCAAGCGTGTGCGTAATTTCGAGAGCGGCAAGCTGAAGGTCAATGAGCTCGACGGCAGCCCGATCGAGATTGCGGCCATCGTCGTCTGGGAAGTCTCAGACTCGGCCGAGGCCGTCTTCAACGTCGATGACTATGAGAGTTTCGTGCAGATCCAGAGCGAAGCCGCCATTCGTGCCATGGCGAGCAGCTTTCCCTATGAGCCGAACACCGAGCGGACTGTCTCGCTTCGCACTCATCCCGACGAGATCAGCGAACGTCTCGCGACCGAGATTCAGGACCGCCTCGCGCGCGCCGGAATCCGCGTGATCGAGAGCCGGATCAGCCATCTGGCCTACAGTCCCGAAATCGCCGGGGCCATGCTGCAGCGTCAGCAGGCGGGTGCCATTATCGCCGCGCGCAAGCAGATCGTGGAGGGTGCCGTCGGCATGGTCGAGGACGCGCTGGCCGAGTTGAAGTCCAAGAATATCATCGATCTGGACGGCGAACGCCGCGCGGCCATGGTGTCCAACCTGCTGGTCGTGCTGTGCTCAGATAAGGCGACGCAGCCGGTCGTGAATACGGGCTCCCTTTACTAAGCGATGCCGGGTTCACCAACATCGCCAAAAAAGGCCTACCCGCTGCGGATTGGCGCGGAGGTTCTCGACGCGATGCGGAGCTGGTCCGATGACGAGCTGCGCTCGCTCAACGCCCAGATCGAATATGTCCTGCGCGACGCGCTGCGAAAGAGCGGTCGCCTGCCGGGCGGACGCGAAAGCTCTGACACACCGGACGCGGGCGGGCCGGAAGCTGCGGAGGAGCCGTGATGTGCTACGAATATCAACGTCCGACGCTGAAGCTCTCGTTTTGGCAGGGGTGCCCAGAGAAGCAGACATCCGACTTCGAGTCGTAGCTCAATACGCTCGGCGCAAAGGCTGAAAAATGATCGCCGGTATGCGGTGGGGGCAATATGTGCAGATTTTTATGATGTGCTGCGAGTGATCTCGCGCCGGGTCAGCTTCGTCGGCTGACTTGGAAAGGTCCGTCGTCGATCGCTTCCTGCGGCATGCGCAATGTGGCGGTGAGGCCTGGCGCATTGTCCGAGAAGTGAAGCGTTCCGCCCAGCTGTCGGGCAAAGCCGCGCATGAGCCGCGTTCCGATCCCTCTCATGGCAGACACATCGGCAATGCCGGAGCCGTCATCGGCCACCGCTATGACGAGCCCGCCGGTGGGGTCGGTCTCGATCGTAACGCTGACATTGCCCTCACGGCTCACCCCGTGCGTGACGGCATTGCCGACGGCCTCCACTATGAAGAGCGCGACGGGAATGGCGCTGTCGGCGGTCAGCGTAGCGGGCTCAACCGTATGGGTCAGGCTTACACCACGTTCCGATGTGCCGAGGCTGCTCTGTAGCGAGCTGATCAACCGATTGACGAAAGGCGCGACCTCGACGCCGCGCAGATCCTTGGACTCATAGAGGCCGCGGTGAACGATCGCGATGGCGTTAATTCGCGCGCGCGTGTCCACGACGGCGTTAATGGCTTCCTCGCTCTTGCACTTGCGCTCCTGCATGTTGAGCAGGCTAATGATGATCTGCAGGTTGTTTTTCACCCGGTGGTGTATCTCGCGAAGCAGCGTGTCCTTTTCGTCCAAATTGTCATCGATGCGGGAATTCCGGTCTTCGAGCTCGCGCGCCATACGGTTGAAAGTGGAGGCTAGGCCCTGCATCTCTCCGGCCGCAGAGTCGGATAGCTCAACACGCGAATCCAGCTGACCGTCGGCATAGGCCCGCGCCGCGCTGCGCACGGTGGCAATGGGGCGCAGAAGCATGGTCTGCGTGCCCCACCAAATGATGGCGAACCCGACCAGCCAAGCGAAAACGGGCAGCAGGAGCGGGCCGTATCGGTCGATGACGGTGTCGGTGCTGCCGCCGGGACGCCCCACGGCGACCAGCAGGTCCAAATCATCGATATGGGTCACCGCCAGACGTCGCGCGCGGCCACCCTCATCCGTCAGCTCGCGAAACTGGATGGCACCGGTCGCGTTGCTATCCTGCGCCTGTGACGTCAGTGACGCGCGCACCGTGCGGGGCAGGGCGCGCGGACGGCCCAGCACGGGCGTGTCGTCCGTGCTCAAGATGGTGATGTCGGAGCTTTCGCCCAGGGTCGCATCGAGCATGGTGCGCAGGCCGAGCGTGTCGGGCAGTATCAGCGTATAGGTGGAGCCGTTGTTGCGGTCATAGCTGTTGAGCAGCACCAGATCGACGTCGCGTTCGTCGAGCTTGGCGCGCGCGCCGCTGACAGCGATATGGTCCGTGCCCAATGGCGGTAGATCCATCCTGATGCGCACCCGGCTCTTCGGATCCTGGCAGGTGATGATCCCGTCCGCATCGCGCACGATCAGCCCGGCATAGACGTCCAGACGGTCCAGCAACATATCGCCCGCCGCCTCGCAGCCTTCCGTCTCTATCAGACGCGGCGCGGCGTCCAAGGCCAGCCGTCCGGTCTCCAGCAGCAGCTCGATCTCGCGCACCGAATTGCGCGCGATCAGATCCAGCGTGCGGCTCTGCGATAGCCGATCGCGAGTGTTGTCGGAATAGGTGCCCAGTGCGGTGAAAACGAGCCATGGGAGCAGGGCCAGCGCGAGTAGCAGGCCGAAGCGAACGCGCATCTGCTTCCACCATTCGCCCTCGGGCATGGTGGCCTGTGCCAGTTCGATGTCGGGTTCGATCGACACGCCCGTCTAGCCGCAGCCCTGAGGTGCATTGTCGGTCTGCGCAGCGATGAAAATGCAATCAGGCATGGAGGTATAGCGTCCGGGCACCGTAACGGTTGCGTGACACTAGGCCGTATGACCAAAAAAAGTCAGCCACCTCGCGCGGTATTTTCAATTTTGCTGTGAGTTAAAATCCAGGATGAAGACATTGGCCTCCATCCTGAACAGTAATCGGCTCAGCTCTTGCCGGCGAGGTCGTCCGCTTCCTGTAGGATCGTGTCCATCGCATCGAGCGCGCGCACGCTATCGGGGGCAGAATCGAACCGACCCGATTGCATGATCACTTCCAGCGCCTTGCGTGCCCGGCTGACCCGGCTCTTGATCGTGCCGACAGCGCAGTCGCAAATCTCGGCCGCTTCCTCATAGGACAGGCCCGTCGCACCGACGAGGATCAACGCCTCGCGCTGGTCGTCCTTGAGCATATCGAGCCCGCGGCGCAGCTCATTGAGATGCACCGACTGCTCCGGATCCGAATTCGCAACGATGGTCTGCTCCGCCACTTCGGGCTCCAGCGACGTCGCGCGCCAGGAACGGCGCTTGATGGAGTAGAACTGGTTGCGCAGAATAGTGAAAGTCCATGCCTTGAGGTTGGACCCCGGCTTGAATTTGTCGCGCGCATTCCACGCCTTCAGCAGCGCATCTTGAGCCACATCGTCGGCCAGGGTCGCATTCCCGCAGAGCGAGCGCGAGAAGGCGCGCAGATGCGGGATCAGCGCGGTGAGATCATCGCGGAATTGGTCCTCATCGAGGACGGGGCGCTCTTCTTCGGGGAGTTCGGCGGCAGCAGCGCTCATGTCGATGCTCCACTATTGTTGCTGTTGGACGACTTCTTGTCGGCCTTGCGCAGCAGGTTCAGGAAATCATCCGGCACATCTTCGGACAGGACCTCGTCATAGAGCTTTCGCAAAGAGGAGCCGATCTTGTCAGGGAGCGGCTTGGCTCCGAAGTCGGTCTTGTTCCGTTGGCTCTTGCCTTGGTTGTCGGTCATCTAGCGCTGT
Source organism: uncultured Algimonas sp. (assembly GCA_937923575.1). Classification (GTDB taxonomy): domain Bacteria; phylum Pseudomonadota; class Alphaproteobacteria; order Caulobacterales; family Maricaulaceae; genus Litorimonas. The sequence continues at coordinate 2,075 of CALDUL010000118.1, read as the reverse complement.
GTCCTTTTCCCCTTGCGGCCAAAGGTGGCCTGCTCGCGCGGACAGCCCCCAAAACTGGGTCCGCGCAGTGTTTCGCGTGCCATTCCTTACTCCGGGGAACCAATAAGGTTCCAAGTAGTTTAAAGAACTTGCAGCGCCGCGTTTGGCGCACCAAGACAACAGACCGCTCTCCCATGTCTGGAAGAGCGTGACCGAACAGGGGATTACTCACGTGAGTCTAGTCGATACCTATGCGCCTTTCCTGCCCTACCTGCGTCGATTTTCCCGCGCGCTGACGGGCAGTCAACAGGATGGCGACCGTTATGTCCGCACCGCGCTGGAAGCGCTGGTCGCGGGCGATGTCGCTATATCCGAACAGCTCGCGCCGCGAACAGCACTCTACCGCATGTTCCTCGGCATCTGGAACTCCTCCGGCGCTCAGCTGGAAGATGCGGCTGAAGGTAAAGAGACGCCTGCGGACCGCATTCGCCGGCTGACACCCGTCTCGCGCCAGGCCTTCCTGCTGTCCGCGCTCGAAGGGCTGTCCGCGCAGGAAATCGGGCAGGTCATGGATGTCGACACGGCTGAGGCTCAAGCGCTGCTCGCCACCGCTGAAGCCGATATTGAGAAGGAACTGCGCACCAATGTTCTGATCATCGAGGATGAGCCGATCATCGCCGCCGATATCGAGGAGTTGGTCGCGAGCCTGGGTCATACTGTCGACGGCATTGCCGCCACGCAGACCGAGGCTGTCGCCATGGCCAAGCACAAACGTCCGGGTATCGTTCTGGCCGACATTCAGCTCGCCGACGGCAGCTCCGGCATTGACGCGGTGGACGATATTCTGGGCGAATACGACGTCCCGGTGATCTTCATCACGGCCTTCCCGGAGCGCTTGCTGACAGGTGACAAGCCGGAGCCGGCCTATCTGATTTCCAAGCCGTTCAATCCCGAGAACGTGAAAGCCGCCATCTCGCAGGCGCTCTTCTTCCACGGATAGATTGAAATCCCTATCCCGCGGGATACCTGCGCAAAGAAAAAGGCTGCCTCCCCGGTGTCGGGAGGCAGCCTTTTTTATTCAGAAGTAGGTTGGAAAGGGCGTCTGGAGCCTATTGTGCGGTTTCAGGCTCGATGCGCAAGAAAGCCGAGCGGCCGTTAATGTAGAGTGTGGGCACGTCGTCGCTCTCCATGGTCTTGGCGACAGACAAGTCCGCATTGGTCTCATCCGACAGACGGACCAGTTCGCGAAGCTCGGAAGTGCGGGCAACGGATTGTGCGCGCTCGTCACTATCGGCTTCGCTTGGCAGGACCGGGACGATGGTCATGTCATAACCGCCGCATTCAGCCGCCGTCTGCAGGCCGCGCTGGATATATTCGGCGCTGTGGCTGGTGACATAGCCATCGTGGAAGAAGACGGGCAAATCGCTCGCCTCGCAGTCTTCCAGCGCGTCTATCGCCGGGGCGCGAACGGCTTCGGCATAGCTGGGATTGTCGTAGCTGCCGGAGGTCGCGACCGCATTGATCGTCCCGGCGTCGGAGCTCACCCAAGGGATGATCGCGATAGGCAGGAGGGCGGCGGAGCAAAAGAGTAGACGGAGCATTGAGAACAGACCTTTCGAGCCTATTCAATGCGCGGGAGTCCAGCGTGGTTCCGGCGCCTAACGATAATCACCTGTATATTCTTAACTGGAGCTTTCGCTTGAAAGGCAACCATCTTGGCGCGCGCTGCTTTTGGGAACAGGCGCGGGAATCAATCGTTGCTGATGCGAACCGAAACGAAGATCGAGATTCCGCCCATGTCCAAAGCCTATAATGTCGGCACGAAAGTCAGCTGGGAGTGGGGCAGCGGCTCCGCCACCGGCAAGGTCACTGAGAGTTTCACCGAAAAGGTCACGCGCACCATCAAGGGCAGTGAGATCACGCGCAAGGCCAGCTCCGATGAGCCTGCCTATATGATCGAGCAGGACGATGGCGACCGCGTGCTGAAATCCCACAGCGAAGTCTCCAAGGCGTAGCCGAAGGGCGAGGGGGACGATGATGCAAGACCAGACAAATGACGCAGCCAATGCGGCGAGCGACGCCGTCGGTGCGGATAA
>CALDUL010000117.1 GCA_937923575.1 uncultured Algimonas sp. | reverse complement strand
TACTCCGTATACCCCCCGCCATCGTCCGCCGCCAAATTCCCGAACTTCGTCAGCTCTGGCGTAAAGCTCAGCATGACCGAGCCAATGGGACCGTGGCGCTGTTTCTGGATCAGCACTTCGGCCTTGCCGACGGCGTTATCCATCTTGGTCTGCCATTTCATCACGGCTTCGGGGTCGTCCTCGTCAGGCTGCTCGCGGGCGAGGTAGTATTCTTCGCGGTAGATGAACATGACGACGTCGGCGTCCTGTTCGATGGAGCCGGATTCGCGCAAGTCAGAGAGTTGCGGGCGCTTGTCGTCGCGCTGTTCGACCTGGCGAGAGAGCTGGGCGAGAGCGAGGACCGGGACGTTAAGTTCCTTGGCCAAGGCCTTGAGACCTTGAGTGATCATGGTCACTTCCTGCACCCGGTTGGTCGATGCGTTCATCATCGCGCCGCCGGTCAGCAGCTGCAGATAGTCGACCACGATGCAGTCGAGACCCTTCATCCGTTTCAGCCTGCGCGCTCGGGCGGCCATGGCGCCGATGGAGAGGCCGCCCGTGTCGTCGATGTGAAGCGGAATGCGGCTGATCTCGTCGGCGGCGTCGCGCAGATGCTCATATTGCTCTGGGTTGATCTCGCCGCGGCGGATCTTGTGCGACGGCACCATGGAGTGTTCGGCCAGCAGGCGGGTTGCGAGCTGTTCGGCGCTCATTTCCAGAGAGTAGACCGCGACCACGCCGCCCTGCGTCGTCTTTTCGATGCCGTTCTCGTCCGTCTCCATCTTGTGCTGCTTGGCAATATGGAAGGCGATGTTCAGCGCGAGCGACGACTTGCCCATGGAGGGACGGCCCGCGAGAATCAGCAGGTCCGACTTGTGCAGACCGCCGAGCTGCGCATCCAAATCGTCGAGACCCGTGGAAATGCCCGAGAGTTGGCCTTTGCGGTGATAGGCCGCCGTAATCATCTCGATCGAATCGATCAGCGCGTCCTCGAAGGATACGAAGCCCGTCTGCGTCCCGCCGATCTCGGCGAGATTATAGAGCTGCATCTCGGCTTGCTGGATTTGGGTCGAGGCGTCGTTCTCGGAATTCTGGTCCTTGGCGAGCGTCTTCATCTCGTCCGAGAGCCGGATCAGCTCGCGGCGCATGGCGAGATCGAAGATCAGCCGCCCATATTCCGGCGCCGCCGCTCCGGGCGGGGCCTGTTCCAGCAACAGGGCCAGATACTCCACGCCGCCAATGTCGGACAGTGCGTCGTCCTGCGCGAATCGGTTCTTCAGCACGATGGCGTCGGCGAGTTTGCCGTGCTCGATCAGGCTTGCCATGGCGGAATAGATGGTTTCGTGAATTGGCGAGTAGAAGTGCTTGGCCTGCACGATCGAGCTGACGCGGTGGTAGATCTCATTGTCATACATCAGCGCGCCGAGCAGAGCCTGTTCGGCCTCCAGGCTGTGCGGTGTAGTATCGAGCGCACCATCGAAGGCGACGACATTGGAGTCGGCTTCGAAGTCACCTCCGAAAGGTGCGGGCGCAAATTCCGGCGCGTCCATAGGGGGAGGCGCGTCGAAGGGTGGTGGGGTTTCGGTCGGGTCAGCCATTCTCGCTCCTTCCCACGAAAGTCGTGTCTTGCGGCACCACTGAGGTGAAAAATATTTTCACTCATCGTTGTGATTCATATAGGAACATTATCCTATACATATACACATGCTGTGGATAGCGGGAATTGCGGTGACAGTCGGGACCGGGCAGGGGAGCGCCATGACCGCAAAAGACTACGCTGATCTCAATCACTCGCATCTGATGTGCATTCTCTACAATGTGCTGCTGCAAATGCGCACGAGCGAGGAGCCGCTCTACGCCCAAGCGCTGAGCGATGTGCTGCATCCGCTTCCGGTCAAGATGGTCGAAGGCGAGAGCGCGGCCGAGATCGCCGTGCTGATGCGCGACATTGCAGAAGCGCGCGGGGTGCATGGATTCTTCGACGAAATGATCGAGTTCGCGCGCAAGAAGCAGTGGAAAGCCGCGACGATGTCACAGGACTGACCGCGCAAAAGCCCGACGCGGGGGAGAGAGTTCCGCGCCGGGCATGGCCCGAGAGGTTGGGGGGCTTTCGGGCCTGTTCTGGGGCGGGCCTTACTTCGGCCTAGCTCCGTTCGGCAAGCTGCTGGATCAACGGCTCCACTCGGTCGGCGAGCTGTCCGATGTGGTGCTCGATATTCTCGGCCGTCGCCGCGCCGAGCACCTCTCCGGTAAAACTGTCGACCAGCAGAGCTTTGGCACGCGCTTCGTCCCAACTCTCGCAGTCTTCACCGACGACCAGCCCGGTCTCGACCAGCGCCTTGCCGCCGAACGACGACCAGCGGGCGTCGGGTCCGACACCGTAGAGGATCACGTGGGAGTAGCCCTCATTGGCGGCGGCGAGGCGGATTTCGTCGATCTTGTTTTCCGTGTCCGTGCCGTCGAACGGGATCTCCGGGACGTAGTTCAGCGCTACGCCCGCACCGAGCTGCTCGATCGATGCGCCGGTGCGCTTGGCCAGCATTTCCCAGTCGAACTCCTCGCCAAAGGGCGTGGGGATCAGGCGACCGCCATCGAGCCGGGCGACGGCGATCTTTGCGTCCGTCTGCACGGTCGGCTGGATCAACGCGGGCATGGGCGGCAGCGCATTAATGGTGACGAAATCGCCAGCGTCGGGGCCGGGGGCTCCGGCGAGCGCCGGCGATGCGAGCGCGGCCAGCGCGGCGGCGAAGAGTGTGGTGCGGATGGTCTTTGTGCGAATGGAGTAAGTCATGTCAGCCTCGTTGTTTGCGATGAGGCTCTGATGTCGGGCCGGTATGGCTGGGTTTTGCTTGGATTAAGAAAAGGTTGGGGCGGGTTTTCGACCTTTGTGGCGCGCTTTGCGCAAATAAGGCAGACAGGCGGCGCTCCGGTAAACGCCAGCTGAACGGGGCCTTATTTGCTCAGCTCGGCCATACGCGAGCTTTCGACTGCAACGGTCTCGATCAGCTGCGTCCACAGAGTGTCGACGTCGAGAGCAAGGGCGTCGACGGCTGCATCCGTTGCGCGGCCCGTCAGCTTGCGGCGCTTGTCATTGGCGCCGTGACTGGTCGTGAGGCCGTCCTTCGTCGCGACGCCCGACGCCGTGCCGTAGGGATAGCCGTTGCGCACATCGAGCAGCACGGCCGATGCGGTCGCTTTCACTTCCACGTTTCGCGAAGGCAGCATGAACAGGCCGAGGATCGACCAGTCGGCCGCCTTCAGCGCATTGCCTGTGGTCGTGGCATCCAGGTCCGCCACTTCATAGACCAGCACGTAATCGACATGCTGCCGCGCGGCGCCGCGGCGGATATTGGCGATCAGGCGCGACGTGTTCGGGCGGACGTTCTTGGGGTCGATCCCTTCCGCCACCATTCCCGCAATAAGCGGGCTGATCGGCACCACTTCGCCAAAGCGTCCGGCGATACGGTCCGAGAGCGGAGCCCAGCTCTTTTGGTGGCTAGCTGGGATGCCCGCGAGTTGGCCACGATCGATATGGGCAATGCCGATGCGCGCCGGAAAGACGAGGGCGGGCTCTACTGCCGCGATGCGCGCGATATCGGCGTCCACACCAATATGTCCCATGCTCGCTTCCGCCACGGTTGCTCCGGTTGCGGCGCGGTAGAGTGCATCCGTGCGCGCATTATAGTCCGCGCCCGATGTCGTCTGGATGGTCGAGCAGGCGCCCAGAAGTAGAGCGGCGCAGGCGGCAGTGAGAAGCGTTTTCATAGGTCCCTCCAAACGTATTACCCATCGGCCTGTCGATTGCGATTGTGGCGTGCGCGCGGCGGCTTTAGGCGGATTTTGTGAATGCTCCCCGTCTCCCATCTGCGCGCCGCATCATCGGCCTCGATCCATCCATCGTCGCCTGCGGCTGGGGCGTGATCGACGTGGCGGGATCGAAGATGACCCACATCGCCCACGGCGTCATCCGCCCTCCGCGCAAGGAGCCCCTGCCCTCGCGCCTTGCTTTCCTTTTCGATGCCATCACGCAAGTCATCACCGAGCACCGTCCCGGAGAGGCGGGCGTCGAGGAAGCCTTCATGAAGGACAACGCCATGAGCGCGCTGAAACTCGGCCAGGCCCGCGCGGCCTGTATTCTCGCCAGCACATCGCAGGGTTTGGTCGTCGGCGAATACGCCGCGCGCCTTGTTAAACAGTCGGTCACGGGCAGCGGCGGCGCGGACAAGGCCCAGGTCGCGACGATGGTCAATATCCTGCTGAAAGCTGGCGTGAAGAGCGGCGACGCGGCGGATGCACTCGCCATCGCGGTCACTCACGCCAATCTTTGGAAGCGGTGAGGGCGGCTATCCGCCGCGCTCCGCTGTGCTAGAGCGGTCGCGAATCTCGAAAGGCTGGCCATGATCGGAATGTTGAGCGGCACTTGCCTGATGGCGGGCCAGACGTCTTCAGGGGGCGAAGCCATCGTGGACTGCTCGGGTGTTGGCTATCTCGTGCGCTGTGGCGGCCGGGCGCTGTCGAACATGCGCGAGGGCGAGCCGGTGCGGCTGCATGTGGAGACGCATGTGCGCGAGCAGTCGATCACACTGTTCGGATTTGCAACAGAGGAAGAGCGCGCCTGGTTCGAACGGCTGCAGGTCGTGCAGGGGCTGGGGCCAAAGGCGGCGCTGGCGATCCTCGACATCATGAGCCCGGGCGACATCATGAGCGCGGCGGCGCTGGAAGATAAGGCTGCGTTCGCGCGCGCGTCCGGGGTCGGCCCGAAGCTCGCGGGGCGGATTGCGGTCGAACTCTCCGGCAAGCCGCCGCCCGTGGGGCGCGGATTTACCAGCGCCTTCACGGCTCCGACATCGGCGCCCGGAAACGGCGCAGCGCGGAACGAGGGACTGTCAGATATGCAGCTGCGCAATGATGCCATCAGCGCGCTGGTCAATCTCGGGATCGGGCAGAGCGAGGCATTGCGAGCGGTCGCAGAGGCGTATCAGGGATTTGCTGATGATCCGGAGCTGGATGTGCTGGTGCGGGCGAGCCTCAAGGCGTTGGGGACATAGTGGCTAACTCGCAGACATCGTCCCTCTCCCTTGAGGGATTTGCGACAAAGCGATGTAGCGCATCGCGACGCGCATGCCGTGCCCCGAAGGGGCGGGTGAGGGTGTGGGATTTTCAAGAGTCTCTCTCCAATCCAACACCCTCATCCGGCCTGTCGGCCACCCTCTCCTTCAAGGGAGACGGGCGACGTCTGATAGGGAAAAACATGACGAGAGCTCCCATACTTCTACCATGACCGAGCCGCGCATCACATCCGCTGACACCCAACCCGGCGACGTCCGTGACAAGGCACTGCGCCCGCTGTCCTTTGCCGACTTCCGCGGCCAGCAGAAGGCCATCGCCAATCTGAAGGTCTATGTCGAAGCCGCCCGCCGCCGGGGCGAGCCGCTGGACCATCTTCTGCTCTCCGGCCCGCCGGGGCTCGGCAAGACGACATTGTCGCAAATCGTTGCGCGAGAGCTGGGCGTGAATTTCCGCGCAACCTCGGGTCCGATAATTAGCAAGGCGGGCGATCTCGCGGCGCTGCTGACCAATCTCGAGCCAAACGACGTGTTGTTCATCGACGAGATCCACCGCCTCAACCCGGTCGTCGAAGAAGTGCTCTACCCGGCCATGGAGGATTTCGAGCTCGACTTGATTATTGGCGAGGGGCCGGGCGCGCGCAGTGTGAAGATCGATCTCGCGCCCTTCACTCTCGTCGGCGCGACGACACGGGCCGGGCTGCTCGCCACGCCCCTGCGCGATCGCTTCGGCATTCCGGTGCGGCTGGAATTCTACTCCAAGGAAGATCTGACCGACATCGTCACCCGTGCGGCCGGAAAGCTCGGCCTGCCCATGACGGCGGAAGGCGCGGCGGAAATCGCGGGCCGCGCAAGGGGCACGCCACGTGTCGCCGGACGGCTGCTGCGCCGGGTGAGGGATCTGACGGAGCACGAAGGCATTGCCGTGGTCGACGCGCCCGCCGCCGACGCCGCGCTCACTCGACTTGGCGTGGATCACCTCGGGCTGGACAGCCAAGACAAGCGCTACCTGCAGGCGCTGTGCGAAATGTTCGGCGGCGGCCCCGTTGGCGTGGACACGCTCGGCGCGGCGCTGGCCGAAGCCCGCGATGCGCTGGAGGATGTGGTGGAGCCATACCTGATTCAGCAGGGCTTCCTGATGCGCACGCCGCGGGGGCGGGTGGCGACGCCAAGAGCCTATGCGCATATCGGCCTGCCCGCGCCGACGGTGGTGCCGACGGGAGACCTGTTTGGGGGTGAGGGGGATGCGTAGGGTTCTCCGGTATGGATTGCCTGCCACACTGGTGCCGTGCTTCGCCTATTTCACGATTGTCCTGTCCGGCGACGGAGATCATTGGGTTGGCGAGCAGACCTTCGCGCTATTGTTCGGCGTGTCGGTGTTGCTTGGATGCCTGGGTTATGGCCTCGACTTTTGGATGTCGCGCTACTGTGAAAGCCAGCAATGATAGACGATCGGAAAATTCCAGACGACGACACGCCCGCCCCGCAGGGCCCATTCGCCTACGCCATGCACCGCGTGCTCGGCCCGGCGATGGGTGTGGTGATCTTCATCGTTATGCTGGTCGTCTTCCCCATCATGATCGCGGGTGGTCCGCCGCCGCTCAGCATTCTGCACCTCATCGGTATCTTCGCGCTCGCCTGCGCGGGCTTCTGGTTTTGGGCGCAGCGGATCGACAGCCGGGAGGACTCCGATGAAGCCTGAAGACGCCGCCATTTCTGACCGCGACCGCCCGCCGCTCGGCTATTTCGAGGGCCGTGAGCACCGCTTCCCGATCCGCGTTTTCTATGAGGACACGGATTTTTCCGGCGTGGTCTACTACGCCAACTATCTGCGCTTCCTGGAGCGCGCCCGCTCGAGCTTTTTCCGCCTCGCCGGCATCGGCCACGCCGAACTGCTAGAGCGCGACCCGCCGCTCGCCTTCGTCATCCGCAAGATCAATCTCGATTACCGCAGCAGTGCGAGGATCGACGACGTGCTGTCAGTGGTGACGACCTACGACAGCTTCAAGGGTGCGCGGCTGCTGGTGAGCCAGCGAATCGAGCGGGCCGGGCAGGTGATCCTGACCGCGGACAGCGAGGCGGCCTGCATCGATCTGACAGGGCGGCCAAGACGTGCGCCGAAGGAGATGGTGGAGAAGCTGCGGCCGTATTTGAAATGAATGGTCAATATAGAATTTTCGTGACTGATCCTAGATTTAGATCGAAGTAGCTAGATTCATTTTTTGACGTTTTTGAAAGCTGATTTATCCATGACCCGAGACACCCTCTATCTCCTCCCGCCCGGCTTCTTCGACCGTGGTGAGCGGCAGTTTTGCCCAGAGTGTGCGGAGATTTCCGGTCTGCTGTCCTACTACCCCGCCATCCGCGACACGCTCACCGTTTCTTACCAACCCATCGCCAAACCCCGCGCTGACCTCGTCGAGCGGCTGGGCGAGAAGAATCAGAACTGCCCGACCCTGATCCTGGATCCCGACAGCCCCGGCGCAGACGGCGTGAACATCATGACGATGCGCGGAGAGCGGTTTCTCAACAATGCGCGGGACATCGCGCGCTATTGGGCGGCGTTGTATGGGACGGCTTTGCCGCGGTGAGGGGCGGCCTGAGGCATGAAGTTTGCAGCCATGCCGTCGCGGTCGCTTCTGATCTGATTTATCGCTAAAGACACGCCGCTTGCGCGCTTTCGGCCTGATTTGCTTCCGGCTGCGCCGGAGACCCAATCGGGAAGGAAATCGATGGTGGGCGATGCTGGGATTGAACCAGCGACCCCTGCCGTGTGAAGGCAGTGCTCTCCCGCTGAGCTAATCGCCCGTCTGAACCATCGGTCATTGCCGTGATCGGACAAGGCGCGCCGGATAGACCGCGGCGGCGGCGGGCGTCAACAGGGATTCGCGGACATTCGCGCTTTGATGCGTTAACGCACTGTTCACCCCGTTCGCCGCACATGGCGCGGCGTTTTGAACCCGGCTCCATGTGTCGCTTTGGCAACAGGTGCCGGGCTTTTCGTAACATTAGTGTTACATTCGGAAAGAGGACGTGACAAAATGGTACGACCCAGCGTGATAGAGCGCCGGGATGATCGGTGTGGGCCGAGATGTGTGCCGTAAGGTGCGCGACGCGCCCGGAGCGGGGCGCGCAATAGCCGGACTGGATGGGCTGGGCCCGTTCGACGAACGAGAGTGAATTATGACCGAGCCGACGCCCACAGCTCGTGGCAAAGCGCTGAATCTCGGCGCGTTCGATACGCTGACCGACGCGCTGGACTTTGCCGCGACCTGCGATACCGGTTTCAATTATTTCGATGGCAAGGGGCGTCTGGCGACGGCTTTGCCCTACGCGGAGATGCGTGCGCGCGCCGTCGATGTTGCCAAGCGCTTGGTCGCCTATGCGCCGAAGGACGCGCGTATTGGGCTTGCCGCTGTGTCCACGCCCGAATTCGCTGTGCTCTTCATGGCTTGCCAATATGCGGGTCTGGTTCCGGCGCCGCTGCCGCTTCCTGTCACGCTGGGCGGTCGTTCTTCCTATGAGCGTCAATTGGAGCGCATGGCCGATACGGGCGACTTCTTCGCACTGTTTGCGCCCGCTTCCATGGAGCCGATCATGAGCAGCGCGCTCAATGACACGGCCACGCCAGTGTTGAGCTTCGAGGAAGTCTTCGCCCTGCCAAGCGGTGAGAGCCTGCGCCCATTCGGTGCGGATGATCTCTGCTATATCCAGTATTCGTCCGGTTCATCCTCTTCGCCCAAGGGCATCATCGGCACGCAGAAATCTGTCACGGCGAACTGCCGCGGAATCGTTGCCCACGGCATGGCCGTGGACGAGGACGATCGTGCCACCAGCTGGCTGCCGCTCTATCACGACATGGGCCTGATCGGCTTTATGCTGGCCCCGCTGATGAGCCAGCTCTCGACCGATTTCATGGACCCGACCGACTTTACCCGTCGCCCGATCACTTGGTTGCAGCTGATCCACGACAATCGTGGCACGCTCTCCTACTCGCCGACTTTCGGCTACGAGCTCTGCGTGCGGCGTTGGCGCAACGACCGCGAGCTGGACTTGTCGTGCTGGCGCGCGGCCGGCATTGGCGGCGACATGGTTCGCCCGGAACCGCTGACCGAGTTCGCCGAGCTGTTCGAGCCGATGGGCTTTAGCGAGACCGCCTTCACCCCGTCCTATGGACTGGCCGAGACCACTCTGGCCGCGACCTTCGCGCCAAAAGGCCAGGGCTTGCTAAAGCACACGATCGACATGGACCGCTATGAGCACGCCAATGAGGTCGTCGAAGTCACTGACCTGACCAAGACCGATCACGCGCGCACTTTCGTTGCCTGCGGCGTCGGACTGCCGGAGCATGAGATCGAAATTCGCGACTCGGACAACCGCGTGCTCGCCAAGGATAGCGCCCATGTCGGACGCATCTGCCTGCGCGGGCCCAGCGTTTCGCCGGGTTACTTCCGCAACAGCCAAGCCACGGAAGCCGCCTTCACGCCGGACGGTTGGCTCGACACGGGCGATCTCGGTTATTGGTTCAAAGACCAGATCGTCGTCACCGGGCGCCACAAGGACCTGATTCTCTATCACGGTCGCAACATTTGGCCCCAGGATATCGAATGGGCCGCACAAGCTGCCGCACCCCATCGCTGCGGCCGCGCCTGCGCCTTCTCCGTGGGCGGAGCGGGCGATCAGAAGACTATCATGCTGCTGCTCGAATGCCGCACGCGCGATCCGAAGATGTTGGCAGAGATCGAAGCCGCCGTGTCCGCTGCGATCCGGCTTGAAGTCGGCGTGCCGGTTCAACTGCAGCTCGTGCCCAAATCGACCATGATCATCACCAGCTCCGGCAAGCTGTCGCGCGCGCGGGTAAAACAGAAATGGCTGGATGGCGGCATTGTCGATCTGCAGGATGCCGAACCGCTCAAGGTGGTCTCTACGGCGTCCTGACCGTGCGCGAGGCTGGACGGCGCATCCAAGCGCTGTTATCGGCCCGCCATGCCAACGGACTCAGAAATTTTCGACAAGATATGCGAGCTGCTGCGCCCGTATAACGTCAAGAACAAGCCTATCCTGCGCAGCTCGGGCATCATGTCCGATCTGGAGGTCGACAGCACGGCTGTCTTCGACCTGATCATGGAGCTGGAAGATCACTACGATATTTCCGTGCCCATGGAGGTCATCAGCGACGTGAAAACGGTTGGCGAGCTCGTGGCCGCTATTCAGGAGCTACTCGCGCAATGAGCGGTATTGGGGGAACAGCGAGCGAGGGACCGACAGGCCTCGACATCTTCAGCAAATACGAGCCGCTGCGGCAGCGCGCTTCCGTCGTGTCGAAGCTCGGCATCGACCCGTTCAACATGACGTTCGACGACATCATGGGCCCGACCCGCGGGCGCATCGGCAATCGCGAGATCATCCTCGCGGGGACGAACAATTACCTCGGTCTGACCTATGACGAAGGCGCGCGCGAAGCCGCCAAGGACGCCATTGATCGCCACGGTACCGGCACCACTGGCTCGCGCATCGCCAACGGCTCCTATACGGAACACGCCAAGCTAGAAGCCGATCTGGCCGAGCACCTTGGCAAGCCATCTTGCATCGTCTTTACAACGGGTTACGTGACGAACCTCGCGGCGATGAGTGGTCTGGCGGGGCCGAAGGACGTCATCTTCATCGACGCGGATGCCCACGCCTGCATCATTGACGGCACGCGGCTCGCGACCAACAAGACGACGGTCCGCTTCCGCCACAACAATCCCGAAGATCTGGACAAGCGCCTGTCCCGGCAGGAGCTGGACGAGGGCGGCCACGCGCTGGTCGTTATCGAGGGGCTCTACTCCATGTTTGGCGACATCGCCCCGATCGCGGAATTCGCCGAAGTCTGCCGCCGTCACGGTGCCTATCTCTATGTCGACGAAGCGCACAGCTACGGCGTGTTTGGTGAAGGCGGGCGAGGCATCGCGGAAGAGCAGGGCTGCCTCGATCAGGTTGATTTCTACTCCGGCACATTCTCCAAAAGCCTCGCGTCCGTCGGCGGTTTCTGCGCGTCAAATCACCCGGAGTTCGAGCTGCTGCGCAAGGTCATGCGGCCCTATATGTTCACGGCTTCCGCGGCCCCGTCCAATATCTGCGCCGCTCAGGCCGCACTCGACGCGATCAAGACGCGCCCCGAATTACGCCAGAACATCAAGGCCCGTGCAGCACAGCTCCATGCTGGGTTGGACGAAATGGGGTTTGACCTATGCGCCCCCGCCAGCCCCGTCATTGCCGCGCGCCGTCCCAACGAGGCGCAAGCCGCGATGGAGTGGAACTGGCTGCTGAAAGAGGGTGTCTATGTGAACCTTGCCGTCCCGCCTGGCACGCCGCAAAGTTCCAGCCTGCTGCGCATCAGCGTCTCCGCGGCGCATACGGAAGCCGACGTCAACGCAATCCTGAGTAAGTTCAGAGCGTTGAAAGAGAACGGCAATGCGATCCTGGCGGATGGGATGGCCCGGCTTCAGGCGGCGGAATAACGCAGGCGTCTAACCCCGTTCCGCTTCCATGGTGCGCATGCGCGTCCCTCCCTCGGACGGCTCCGCGAAAGAGCCGTAGTCATTTCGTGTGGGGACAGGGGCGAAACCGTGTCCCGACAGAATT
>CALDUL010000116.1 GCA_937923575.1 uncultured Algimonas sp. | reverse complement strand
CCCGTCACATGCAGCGCCCAGATGTGCAGGACCGACAGGCCCGCGATCACGAAGGGCAGCAGATAGTGCAGCGAATAGAAGCGGTTGAGCGTGGCGTTATCCACGGCGTAGCCACCCAGCAGCCACTGCTGCAGGCTCTCTCCGACGACCGGGACGGCACCGAAGAAGCCGGTGATAACGGTCGCACCCCAGAATGACATCTGTCCCCATGGCAGTGTGTAGCCAAGGAAAGCCGTCGCCATCATCACGAGGTAGATGACACAACCGAGGATCCACAGAACCTCTCGCGGCGCCTTGTAGCTTCCGTAATAAAGCGCGCGGAAGATGTGCATATAGACGGCGAGGAAGAACATCGATGCGCCGACCGCGTGTGTGCTCTGCAACAGCCAGCCATAAGGCACGTCGCGGCGGATGCGCTGCACGGAATCAAAGGCGTGATCGACATGGGCGACATAGTGCATGCCCAGGATAACGCCCGAAATGATCTGGATCAGCAGGCAGAGCATCAGAATGCCGCCAAAGGTCCACCAATAGTTCAGATTGCGCGGCGTCGGAAAGCTCAGGAAATCCGAGCCCATGCGAATGATCGGCAGGCGCTGATCCATCCAGCGTGCAGCCGCCCATTTGGGCTCATAGGTTGAAGGTCCGGCCATAATGTCTTTCCTCTCGTCTCGGTCTAACCGACTTTGATCACGCTGTCGGAGATGTATTCGTAAGGCGGCACTTCGAGATTCTTAGGCGCCGGTCCTTTGCGGATGCGGCCGCTCTGATCGTAGTGGCTGCCGTGGCACGGGCAGTACCAGCCGTCATATTCGCCGGCTTCGCCCACGGGCACGCAACCGAAGTGGGTGCAGACGCCGATAGTCACAAGATAGGCCGGATCGACATTGCCGTCGGGTTTTGGCATCAAACGGGACGCATCAGTTGCCGGGTCTGGCATGTCGTCCGTATCGGCAGCCTGGGCCTTGGCGATCTCCTCGGGGGTGCGGTGTCGCACGAAAACGGGCTTGCCGCGCCACAGAACCTTGAGCTGCTGCCCGACCGGCACTTTGGAGACGTCGATTTCGATGGAGCCCAGCGCGAGCGTGTCCGCGGCCTTGCCCATCTGCGCCACGAGCGGCCACGCAATCGAAGCCGCGCCAATAGCGCCAACAGCCCCGGTGGCGAGCAGGATGAAGTCCCGCTTACCCGGATCGGGGGGTAGATCGTCGTGGTGCACAATGCCGACTTCGGCCATGTCGCTGTCCTGTCTTTCGGTCCAACCTCAACGCGACGGTCCGCTCATCCGTTGCATCGGATGGCTGCGACTCTCACGCGCGGGCGCTCTTTAAGGGCATATGTGCGCGATGGCTAGGAACCAAAGGCGTCAAACCGACGCAATTTGCGGTGAACTACAGTTGAAGGGTTAATCGCTTTCTGAGCTGTCCCCGTCCACCAGCACGGCGCTCGCGATCTGGCCCAGCACATTGACGCCGGAGCGCGCCATATCCGGAATGCGGTCGATGCCCAGCAGCAGCGCCAACCCCGCTACAGGGACGCCGACGGCCACGAGCGCGGGCGCCAGAGTGATCACCCCCGAACTCGGCACTGGCGCCACGGTCAGCGACACCAGCACGGTGGCGAATAGCACGGCGATCACCGCACCCAGCCCCAGCGGTACACCGTAGAGATGGGCGAGAAACACGACCGCTGCGCCTTGGAACAGCGCACTGCCCGGTCGATAGAGCGACGCGCCCAGCGGGATCAGCAGATCGCGCGTCGAGGCGGACACGCCGAGCTCTCTCGCGTTTTCCAGCGACACCGGGATGGCGGTGGCGGTCGAGGTGGTGGAGACGGCGATGCCCAGCGCGCCAGCCGTGCCGCGCAGAAAGCGCCCTGCCCTCATCCCGCGCCAGACCAGCAGCGGGAGGTAGACGAGCACCATCAGCAGGAGCAGACCGACAAAGACGCAGGCGATGAACAGGCCCAGGCTCTGCACCAGACCCCAACCGAGCCGTGCTGTAGCCGGAGCAATCAGACCGAACACGCCGATCGGCGCGAGCCAGAGCACCCACCAGACCAGCTTGATGAGAGCAGCCGAAAGATCCTGCGCGCCCTGCACCATACGCGCACGGCGTTCCGGCTCAAGCGTGCCTGTCGCAGCGGCCAACAACAATGTGAAGACGATGAGCGGCAGCAGCTGCCCGCTCGCCGCCGCGCCAATGGGATTGCTCGGCACGAGCGAGACGAGGAAGTCGGTGAGCCCGCGCAGCTCCGGCACGGTTGGCGCGTCCAGCGTCGGCGCGTCTATCGACGGCGCGAATTGCAACCCCAACGCCGTTACGCCCATGCCGATGGCGACGGCCGGGATGAGCGTGAGCGCATAGACCACGGCCGTGCGCCCGCCGACCCCGCCCAACTTCGCCATATCGCCGAGCCCTGCGACAGAGGCGAAGACGACGGTCACGACCAACGGAATGACCACCATGCGCACGGCATTGATGAAGAGCTGACCAAAGGGCGCGGACAGCTCCGCGATCCGCAGCAGCACCGTGCTCCCTGTCGCTGCGGCCAGCAGACCTGTCAGCAGACCGAGCACGAGGCCGAGAGCGATGAGACGGTTGAGCATGGACGCCGCCTTTGCAGATCGCTTTGCGCTTGCCAACGCATGGTGCGCCCGATGCCTATTTTCATCGCGCGTTAGCTTTGGCCCGAAAATCGTCGTCGATTTATTGCAAAACGATAAGTGCATCCCTAGGTCGAAAGGGTAAGAGTGGTGCCAAATCACTCACAGCCTAAGGGAGAGATGTCACATGGCCGATTTCGAGAGCCAAATCGCCAAGTCGCAAAAGGAAGTTGCGGAAGCGCAGAGCAAGATTGCCGATCTGTCGGCCCGTATCGATACCGCCCGCGCTAGGATGAGCCAGGGCACCGACATCACGCTCGACATCGAAAATGCCTCGCTTGACGATGTGCACGCCCATTCTGATCTGATGAACGCCAATATCGCCGAGCTCATCATGGGCCTGGATGATGTGACGGCCGGCTTCTCCAAGGATTTCGACGGCCTGCGTTCCAAGACGGGCTGGGAAAAGTTCGTCGGCATCTTCTCCAAACAGCGCGCCGAGAGCCTGCGGGCCGAACGGGTGCGCGCGGCCTCAATCGAGGACAAGCTGCAGGACCTGATCTCCAAGTCGAACACCATTCAAGCCATGCTGCAGGAGCAGCTGAATGAGCTCGGCCGTCACAAGAACCAAGTCGAGACCAATCTGCAGAAGACGCTGGTCGACCGCGAAGCGGCCGTCACCACGCTGGAGCAGATTCGCGAGGAAGTGAAATCGCTCGACCCCGAGATCATCACGCTGGAAACCAAGCTGTCGTCCGCCACGGACGCAAAGGAGCGCGCGCAGCTCGAAGCCGAGATGGCGGCGCTCAACTCGCGCCATAACGAGCTGATCCAGCTGGAGCAGGTCAAGCTGTCCGAGAGCCAGACGCTGGAACGCTATATCGAGAAGGGCAAGACCTGGCTGGACTCGCTCCAGAATCAGATCGCCACGCAGATGGTTCTGCTCAACAAGCTGACGACCGACACCAAGCAGCGTGTCGTGCTTTATGATGCGCTGTCCAAATCGTTGAAGACCGCGCAGCAGCAGGACGTCGCGCACAAGATCAATGAGATCGGCGTCGCGACCGACAAGGAAGCGCAAGTCGCCATGGCCGCAATCGGCGCCGCGACCAACTCCAAGATGGCCGACATGATGGAGTCCCATGAGGAGCACATTGTGTTTGCGCGCAAGGTGCTGGAAGAGAAGGTCAAGGCGGATGAGCGCTTCGCGCGCCGTTTTGAGAAGATCGTCGAACAGCACGACAGCAATGCTTACGGGGAGGCGTCCTAGGGGCGTTCTCTCGATGAGAGCTGTTGCCACGGCTCGGACCTATGTTGGAGGCCCCGGCACATGGCCGGGGGCGGCTCACCCATGGACCTGACCTACACACACCGCGTGCTCGATAGCGCTCGCGATGCGCGTCGCTACTTTGCGAAATTCAACCGCATCATCGGTCACTTGCGCTCTGTCTCAGCACTGTCGGTCGAGGACAAGCTGATCTCTGAACGCGAAGACGAGATTCTGGGCGACTACCTCACGGCGCTTGGCCACAGCTTTACCGCGCTGTCCTACAAATATCTGATGACCAACCGCTCGCCTGACTCCGGCACGATGAGCATCGACAAGACCGACTCGGGCTTTCCCGTCTTCTCCGAAATCCTGCAGCTCACCGCCGACACGACGCAAGCCAACAAACACCTGCGCACCCTGCCCGAGCCGGAGCGGCTTAAAAAGGACATGGTCAACCACATCCTGTCCGAGCAATCCGCGCCGACCCATCTGCAATATGCCATGGCGCAGCGCATCTATTACGAGACGTTGGTCGATCAGGACCTGTTCCTGTCCCAGAACCATCCGCAGGCGCTGTGGGCGGGCAAGGACTACAAGGCGCGGAAGCGGCGCTTCATCATCCATTGGGCGGTCTATGACTCCAAGACCAATGTGCCGGTCGTCTATTTGATGCAGGTGGAAGATCACGGTTCCCGCGCGCTCCCACAAGACGAGCGCCGCTGGCCGCGTGTGCAGGACGCGCTGATGGCGCAGTCGCTCTCGGAGCTGAAACTGCTGACCATCGCGCGCGGGTTCGATGCCGATTTTCCGACGCTGTTTCCGAAGAGCCTGCGCCGCTTTCATCTGGGGCCCATGCATAGCCACAAATTCACCGAGCAATCCGGCCCCATCCGCGACGTGCTGGCCCAAGCCAATGCCAAGCCCGGCATGGATTGGGCGCTGGCCTGGACGGTGGAAACGCTGATTAGCGAAGGCCAGAAATATGTGAAGAAAGGCATCTTCTCCCAGCAGGCGCAGCAGGTCTTCAAGATCGACGCCTATGCGCGCGACAAGATGGACGGCCTCACGGATCTCACCCGCGCGCTAATCCTCCCCCTGCCCGCCTATCAGGTGTTGGAGGAAGCCCATGCTGATCACTTC
>CALDUL010000115.1 GCA_937923575.1 uncultured Algimonas sp. | reverse complement strand
GGAGCCGCAGATCATGACGCGGTCTTCTTCGGGGTTGAGCTTTGGCGTGCCCGCGACTTCGAACAGCTTATGGCTCTCGATGAGGGTCGTGATGCGGCCTTCGAGTTCGTGCGGCTCGCGGGTCAGCGAGGTGATGAGCTTGAGCTTGCTCGTGCCGTCCTCGCGCTGGACCATTTCGCCGACCAGCGGATCATTCACCAGATCCGCGACCAAGCGCTTGGAATATTCCAGCTCGCCCGCCTCGCGGCAGGTGTGTGTCACGATGACCTCGTCATAGCGCTCATAGGTTTCCGGATCGCGCACCAGCGAGGCAAAGGGCGCAAAGCCTGTACCAGTCGAGAACATCCACAGCCGCTTTCCGGGCAGCAGCGCGTCGAGCACCAGCGTGCCGACGGGCTTGCGGCCCAGCAGCACGGTATCGCCGGGCGCAATTTTCTGCAGGCGCGAGGTCAGCGGGCCGTCCTCGACCTTGATGGAATAGAACTCCAGCTTCTCATCCCAATTGGGCGAGGCGACCGAATAGGCGCGCATGACCGGGCGCTTCTGCTCCTCGGTCTTGGGCAGGCCGATCATGATGAACTCACCCGTGCGGAAACGAAAGCTCGGCGGGCGGGTGATCGAGAAAGCGAACAGACGGTCGGTGAAATGCTCGACCTCGAGCACTTTTTCTTCCGTGGGGGCGTTGGACATGAAGGCGGCCTTGTCAGAGTGCGCGCGCCCATTAGCGGCGGTGGGAGCGACGTTCAACAGACGATATAGAGAACGCGCGTTCTTTTTACAGAACAGTTCGCAGTGAGGCGGCCTGAATGCCATCAAGAACGTGGAGAGTTCACTGCCGCCGTCCAGCCGCCTTTACCTGTGGCGGCTGCGGCTTCAAAGGGGCGGCGATGAGCGACCTTTCACTCCACAAAGATTTTGCGGCGCGGACGCGCGAGGATTGGCGCAAGCTGGCCGAAGCCGGATTGCGCGGCGCCGACTTCGACACGCTGGAGAGCCTGACCGAGGACGGGCTGCCACGCGGTCCGCTGTTCGACGCGAGCGATCGGCCCGAAGCGAATGCCCTGCCCGGTAGCCATGCGCCGCTGCTGGACGGCCGCCCGTGGCATGTCTGCGCGACCGTCTCCGGCGACGATCTCGACTTTGCCAATGCACAATTGCTCGACGATTTGCGCGGCGGGGCGAGCGCAGTGCGCGTTGAAGGCTTGTCGCTCACCCGGTCCGCCGATCTGCGCCGCGTGATGGAGGGCGTGCACGTGCCGCTTGTCCCGGTCGTCTTCGCGCCGGGCCAGAGCGATCCCGACATCATTCTCGGCACGCGCCCACTGCACGACACCCATGTTCACATGGGCTTGGCCCCCGACCACCCGGATCTGGCGCGCCTTGTCAAAGTCGCACCAAAGAGCTGGCGCAGCATCACCATCGACGGTGCGGATATCGAAATGCGCGGCGGCACGGATGTGCTGGAGCTTGCCGTCGTCGCCGCCCAGCTGGCCGACGCTCTGCGCACGCTCGACGGCGCGGGCGAGCATATTGCGGTGGAAATCGCCACCCACGCCGACGCACATCTGTCGATCTGCAAGACCCGCGCGGCGCGCCGGCTCGTTAGCGCTGTCGCCTCCGCTTTCGGACATGACGCGCCCATCCCGCTGCATGCCGTCACCGGCAGCCGCATGATGCAAGAGGTCGATGCCTGGACCAATCTGCTGCGCATCACCAGCGCCGCCTTTGGCGCGGTCGTCGGCGGGGCGGATTTCGTCACCACGCGACCCTTCACCGACCCGCTCGGCGAAGCGACGCCGTTTGCACGCCGCATCGCGCGCAATCAGCAACTGCTGATGATGGAGGAAAGCCGGCTGGGGCAAGTCGCGGACGCCGCCCATGGGAGCTATTTCCACGAGCGCATGACGGAAGACATGGCGCAGGCGGCGTGGGCTTTGTTTCAGGACATTGAAAGCGTTGGCGGGCTGGCGAAGTGGGATCTGGACGGTGCGCTCGCGCGCGCCGTGGCCGAGCGGCAGGCGCGAAACGAGCCCGTGCTCGGTGTGAGCCTGCATCCCGTGCCAGACGACGTGCCAGTCCCGGAGGTGCGGTCGTGACCCAACCCGATTTCACTCAGCTCCCGCTGCCACCTGTGGCTGCAAGCAACGCTTCGGGCAGCGCCTGGACGTCCCCCGAAGGCATTGACATCGCGCCCGGCTACAGTGCTGCGGACACCGCCTCTTTGCCCCAGCTCGATAGCTATCCCGGCCTGCAGCCTTACCTGCGCGGCCCCTACCCAACCATGTATGTGCAGCGGCCCTGGACCATCCGCCAATACGCCGGCTTCTCCACCGCGGAAGATTCCAACGCCTTCTACCGCCGTAACCTCGCCGCCGGGCAGAAGGGGCTTTCGGTCGCCTTCGATCTGGCCACCCACCGCGGCTATGACTCTGACCACCCGCGCGTGCCGGGTGATGTCGGCATGGCGGGTGTGGCGATCGACTCACTCTACGACATGCGCGTGCTGTTCGGCGGTATTCCCCTGGACAAGATGAGCGTGTCGATGACCATGAACGGCGCGGTGCTGCCGATCCTCGCGCTCTATATTGCGGCGGCCGAGGAGCAGGGCGTCGCGCAGAAGGACCTCGCCGGGACCATCCAGAACGACATCCTGAAGGAGTTCATGGTCCGCAACACTTACATCTATCCGCCCAAGCCCAGCATGCGGATCATCGGTGATATCTTCGCGCATACCTCGGCGCATATGCCGAAGTTCAACTCCATCTCCATCTCCGGCTACCATATGCAGGAAGCGGGCGCGTCGGCAGACATCGAGCTAGGCTACACGCTGGCGGACGGGCTTGAATATGTCCGTACCGGGCTAGCGGCGGGCATGGATATCGACCGCTTCGCGCCGAGGCTAAGCTTCTTCTGGGCGGTCGGCATGAACTATTTCATGGAGGTCGCGAAGCTGCGGGCCGCGCGCCTGCTCTGGGCGCAGCTGATCGAGCCGTTCGGACCGAGCAATCCCAAATCGACCATGTTGCGAACCCATTGCCAGACCTCCGGCTGGTCGCTCACCGCACAGGACGTGTTCAACAATGTCGCGCGCACGCAGATCGAGGCCATGGCGGCAGTCGATGGCCACACCCAGAGTCTGCACACCAACTCGCTCGACGAAGCACTCGCCCTGCCGACAGACTTTTCTGCGCGCATCGCGCGCAACACGCAGATCTTCCTGCAGACGGAAGGGGCACACACCCGCACGATCGATCCATGGGGCGGCTCGCATTATGTCGAAACGCTCACGCACCAGCTCGCAGGGCGCGCGCTGGAACACATTCGCGAGGTCGAAAACTTGGGCGGCATGGCCGCCGCGATCGAAGCGGGCATTCCGAAATTGCGCATCGAGGAATCAGCCGCGCGCACGCAAGCCGCGATCGACTCAGGCGCACAGACGGTCATCGGCGTGAACAAATATATCTCCGACGAGGTGGACGACATCCCTATCCTGTCGGTCGATAACGACACGGTCCGCGCCGGACAGATCGCGCGCCTGCGCCAGCTGCGCGCAGACCGAGACCCGGAAGCTGTCGCCAATGCGCTCGATGCCCTGACGAAAAGCGCCGACACGGGAGAGGGGAACCTGCTCGCCCTCGCCGTCGACGCCGCGCGGAAACTCGCCACCGTGGGCGAGATTTCCGACGCGTTGGAGAAAGTCTACGGCCGCTTTCAGGCAAAGCCCGCGGGCGTGTCCGGCGTCTATTCATCGAGCTTCGATGCGCGCAATCCAGCCTATGCGGACGCGCTCGCCCGCGTGCAGGCATTCTCTGAATTGGAAGGCCGCGCTCCGCGAATCCTGATCGCCAAGATGGGACAGGACGGACACGATCGCGGGCAGAAGGTTGTCGCAACGGCGTTCTCCGATCTAGGTTTCGACGTCACCATCGGCCCGCTGTTTCAGACGCCGGAGGAAGCGGCTGAGCTTGGTATCGCGGACGATGTCGACGTCATCGCCGCCTCCAGCCTCGCCGCCGGGCACCTCTCTCTCGTACCGTCCTTGCGCGACGCGCTGGGGAAAGCGGGCCGCTCCGACATCATGATCATCGTCGGCGGCGTCATCCCGCCAGAGGATATCGACCGCCTGAAAGAGATGGGCGCGAAGGCGGTGTTTCCACCGGGGACGAATATTCCCGAAGCAGTGTTGAGCGTGCTGGATGTGGTGAGCGCGAACAGGGGGCAGACGTAGAGCGTTTTGGGCCCGGGTCGAGCCCGGGGACGGTTGGGATGGATCGGGCTTTGGTCGTTTGAGGCTAGGGGACACCGATATGTCCCACGCGAGCGCTGCGGCGCTCGTCCCGGCAGATACGCCGGGGTTCCCGCGATGCGGGACGGTCCTTCGGACGCTAGCCTAGGAACCCCGTGCTCGCTTCGCTGCGCGCGCCGCCCCTAGGCTATGGGCACCGGGAGCATGCAGACGGACCTCTTGAACACTAGGACAACATTCCCACATCCTTTCCGCGCCGTGCCATGACGGGCGGCGCGAACGAAAAAACCAATGCATTGCTTTGAAAGGATGCCACCATGAGAACGACAGTTCGCCCCTATGATTTTTCGCCGCTCTACCGCTCTTTCGTCGGTCTGGACCGCATGGCCAGCCTGATCGACGCGGCCAGCGCGCAGACCCATTCGCAAACCGGCTACCCGCCCTATAACGTCGCCCGGCTGGACGAGGACAGCTACCGCATCGAGCTGGCTGTGGCCGGTTTCGACGAGTCCGAGCTCGACATTCGCACGGATCAGAACCTGCTGACCATCACCGGTCGGCGCGCGCAGGCCGAAGGCGAAATTGATGAGGATCAGCCACACTATCTGCACCGCGGCATTGCCGAGCGCGGGTTCGAGCGGCGCTTCCAGCTGGCCGACCACGTCGTCGTGGACTCGGCTGAATTGCGCAACGGCCTGCTGACGCTGAGTTTGCGCCGTGAGCTACCCGAAGCGCTCAAGCCCCGCACCATCGCCATCGGATCGGCCAATACGAATTCTGTCGAAGCTGACAGCATTGTAACCGAGCCGAAATCTGGCGGTGAGGTCAAGGCTGCCTAAATAGGGATAGAGCGACAGGCCGTCCCGATCTCCCCTCTTTCGGATCTGGCCTCAACGCTTAGCGGCGGCGCCGCGTGTGACACCCCCTCCCAGTCGCGCGGCGCCGCCCATGCTATTTCAGGAAAAGTGCTTGCATCTGCGCTCCGCTCAGGCGGGGCGTTTTCGCGTTTTGGAAGGCCTCCACCGTTACCGCCATCACGGCGCGGTTGACGGGCGTCGGCACGCCGAGCCGCTCTCCGCGCCGCACGATCTCTCCTTGGAGATGGTCGAGCTCGCTGCCGCGCCCCAGCTCCAGATCGTCGAGCATGGAGGAGCGGGCCGTGCGGTCGATCTTCACAATGCGGTCCATGATGAGCTTATAAAGCCAATCCGGGCGACCCATCAGCGACACGAACTGCGCCGGACTCCGGCCATTGAAAGTCGCGACCGGCGTGCCCTCGGCCTCGGCCACGGTGAGTCCCTCGTTGATCATCGCGATGAGCACGCGACGATATCCGCGCTGCACGAGGCCGTCTCTCAACGGCCCGCCCCAGAGCGCGTTCAGCGCATTGGTGAGATTGACCAGCATCTTGGCCCAGAGGAACGGTTCGATATCGTCGACCAGCTGCAGGCCGACATCGGCGGTGTTCAGCGCGTCGACAAGGGCGTCCGGCGCGCTTGGCCCGATGATGAGGTCGCCCTGCGTGCCGCGGTGAAAATGCCCCGGCGCGGGCGAGGTCACGTTGAACGGGACGACGGAGCCGGACAGGGTTCGGACGTGCTCTCGCAAGACCGGCAGATTGGCGATGCCGTTTTGAAAGCTGACCACATGAGCGTCCGGGGAATGCTGCGCGATGAGCTTTGCCGCTGACTCTGTGTCCTGACTCTTGGTGCAGAGCGCGACAATATCCGAGCCCCGCAATGCAGCATCATCCGTGCGGAAGTCGATATCGGAAAGCGTGAGCGGGTCGCGGTCGGTTTCCGTGATGGTCAATCCATTGGCCGCGATGGCGTCAGCAAAGCGCGCGCGTCCGAGCAGACGCACATCCGCCCCGCCCTGAATCAACCGCCCGCCAAGATAGCAGCCGATCGAACCTGCGCCGAGAATTGTGATCATCGCTTAGGGCAGTCGAACAGGTTTTGCGCCGAACATCCAGCAGCAGTCCTTGCCGAAGAACATCTCCGGCTCGCCGCCATCTTGCGTCGCGAACCATGTCGGCAGGCCGAAAACGCCGCGCAACGAGGCTTCGTGGGTCGCCGTCTTCAGCGCGTCCTTGATGGCTTGCTCCTGGGCCCTTCCGACCATGCGCTCGCCGTCGAGCCCGGCGGCGTCGAGCACGGCCGCGAGCTGCGTCGGCACGGAGATGTCCACGCCCTGCTCCCACATGGCGGCCAGAACGGGCTCGAAGAATTTCGCGTGCGTGCCCTCTTCCAGCGCAACCATCGCCACACGCATGGGCAGGATCGTCATCACCGGGAAGTTCGGATTGAAGCGGTATTTGGGCAGGTCGTACATGTCGACGAAGCGCGTGATCTCCCGCTGCATATAGGACATCTTGGCGGGCACCTCCGCAAAGGCCTGCCACGGCGGCTGATTGTTCGCCGCCTTGAACAACCCGCCGATCAGAGCGGGCTTGAGCTCGAGGGTGAGGCCGTCCACCCGCGAGAGTGCGCGGTAGGCCAGATAGACGTTCGGGCTGCCGAAGTCGTAATAGAATTCCAAATGCCGATCACCCATGAGCGCCCCAATTCTGTTTGGGTCTACCGTGCCGACTCGAGCGACCTAGTGCAAGTCGCAGCTCTCCGAAGCCTTGGGCTCGACCCACTCTGAAACGCGCTCCTGGCTCGTGCTGTCCGGCCATTTTGACGTGCCGTCGATGGGCAGCCATTCGGTCGGGAAGCCGTCGCAGGCGGCTGTCGGTTCCGCGAGATAGAAGCGCACGGGGAAGTCGGGCAGCGGCGTGACATGGGCGCGGGCGAAACTCACGCGCTCGCCATAGGTCGCGTCCAGCCATTCGCGCGTGCGCGTGCGGTCGCGGAAATAATAGCTGTCGGACATTTGCGATATTGCGACGGTGAAGGGCTCGACGCCGTCTGGGTCGGCCTTGCCGCCCGACAGGAACGTCAGCGTCCGGGTGAGGAACTCTTCCATTCCGGGGCCCATGCCGGTGCGCATTTGGTTAGCCGACAGCGCGATGGACCGGGTATGCAACAGGCTGGCCGCCGCCAAGATCTCGCCTCTGCGCGTGCTGTTCTTGCCGGTCGCATTGGACAGCAACAGCGGCATGGTGTCTCCGGCAGACAGCGACAGGCGTGGCTGGTCGTGGCTAGCATTCCAAGTGATAGGCGGCAGGCCTTCGGTGATGGCTTGCTGGATCGCTTGCGCGCGTTCCCAGCGGCAATCGGCCAGACGGCTGGCGAAGTCGACCACGGCCTTCTCTGTGAGCTCCTCCGCCTGTCCGTTCACCAGCGCGCGGCGCATGGGATCGTCAATGCTATTGGGCGCGCAGGCCGTTACGGCCATCGGCGTGACCGTGCCATCGTCATCGA
This sequence comes from uncultured Algimonas sp., assembly GCA_937923575.1. Taxonomy (GTDB): domain Bacteria; phylum Pseudomonadota; class Alphaproteobacteria; order Caulobacterales; family Maricaulaceae; genus Litorimonas. The sequence goes on along the minus strand of CALDUL010000115.1, from coordinate 1,116 downwards.
CGGTGATGCGTTCATGGGTAGAGGGCGCAGGCGCGGATGTCTTGGACGCGAGATTGGCCGCAAGATTGGCCGCCGAATTGGCCGCGAGGTTGGTCACAGCTACAGTCTCTGTGACCTCTTCGGCAGCGGGCTGCGGCGGGGCGACGGCCTCCTCACATGCGGCGAGCACCGTCATTGCTGTAAGGCAGGCTGCGCCCAGCAGAAAACGGCGATGCGATTTGAACACGGACAAAACCTTTGAACCGGACATAGTATCCCGCCCGCTGCTTTAAAGACGCGCGCTTCGCTCCTCCTTACCGAACAAGCTCAACGCATGGTCGATATGCAGCAGATGGGTTTGGTCGCCGGGTCGCGGAGCGCATATCCAGACGCCATGACGACGCCCTCTCCCAGCTTTGCCGACCTCGCCGCGCAGGTGGGGCGGTCGGCCGCAGGCCCGGATATTCCTGATCACTGGAAACAGGGCCGCACCGCTTACGGTGGACTCAGCGCGGGTCTGTTGCTGGCAAAGTCGCGCGCCGATCATTCTAATCTGCCGCCGCTGCGCTCCGCCCTCATCAATTTCACCGGCCCCGTATCCGGCGCGCCCATGCTCGGCTCTCGTCTGCTGCGCAGCGGGCGCAATGTCAGCACGGTCACGGCGGATGCGACGCTGGACGGCGGCACGGTCTGTACGGCGACCTTCAGCTTTGGCGGTGCGCGTGACAGCTCGCTCGATTTCGACGTCGCCGCACCGGAGTCAGGCACGCCCGGCGACTTCGAGCCGCTGATCCCGGAAGGCCAGGAAATGTTCGCGCCGGGTTTTACGGTCAATTTCGAGACCCGTCTCTGCGCTGGCGCGCGGCCGATCACGGGGGCGGAGCGGGGCTATATCCGCTGCTGGGTGCGCCACCGCGATCCTGCGTCCCGGACAGGCGAAGCCGCGCTGCTGTGCCTGGCCGACATACTACCGCCCGCAGCCATGCCGATGCTGAAGACCTTCGGTCCCGTCAGCTCCATGACCTGGATGTGCAATATGCTGCGCAGCGCGGAGACGGACGACGGCTGGTATCTGGTCGAGGCGGAGGCCAATGCAGCGCGCGGCGGCTATTCCTCGCAGCTGATGCGGATCTGGAA
>CALDUL010000114.1 GCA_937923575.1 uncultured Algimonas sp. | reverse complement strand
CCATAAATCCAAGTTGAGCGCCAATTACATCAGTCCGGGACAGGATGTTGAAGAGGCTTTGACCCTTGAGTTCCGACTCACCCCGCCTGAAGGCATAGATTTCCGAACGAGCCAGCCAAGGTACATGTCTTCGCGTTTGGGTTTGGGACTGAAAGTAAGCTTCACCGACGACTTCTGTAAAAGTGACACCATTCAAGAAAGATATGGCCGACGGGTGATGGTTTTCGACTTCGGATCGATCCACTACAATGACACTGTCGAGGCCCCCGCGTTCATTAGCGAGGAGGTGCCCAGCGCTGTAGATTATCCCGAGGAACACAACCGATTCGATCCAGCGTTCCCGCATATGTTTTACAGCTCTGGTGCACTGACGGCGATAAAGATGGAAAACTTCAGCGTAAGAAAATAATTTCACATCATCCTCACATGCGAGGACTTAGAAGCGTCACGCTTGGTGCGTTTGCTACATAAGTCCGCACATGAGAAAGAGCGCGCTCGACGCCGCCGATGGCTGGGACCCTTATAATGTGACCGAAGACGCCGATCTCGCCTTTCGCCTCGCCGTGGGGCGCGACCGGATCGGCTGGATCGCCCCGCCAACGCGGGAGGAAGCGGTGGCGAAACTGCGCCCATGGATGCGGCAGCGCTCGCGTTGGCTAAAGGGCTATCTGCAGACCTGGCTGGTGCATATGAACGCGCCGCTCGCGGGCGGTTGGCGCAGGGCGCTGATGCTGCAGCTCACTCTCGGTCTCTCGCTGCTCAGCGTCGGGCTTTATGCGCCAGTGCTCGTGGTGCTCGCAGGATTCAGCCTGACCCATCCCGGTGCGGTGCAACCGATCTATCTCGTCGCGCTGGTCTATTCGCTGCTCTGCGGAATGGCGGTCGGCGTGCTGGGTGCGCTGCGGGCCGGAAAGCCGCGCCTGCTGCTGCATGTGCCGTTCATGCCGATCTACTGGGTACTGATGTTCCCGCCGCTGCTGCGCGCGCTGTGGGAGCTGCAGACCAATCCCTACTATTGGCACAAGACCGAACATGGGGTGAGCGCAGCGGCAGAGTAGCGCACGCAGTTCTTCGGTGATAGTCGCGCGCGCCATGGACCGCAGCACCGACATCACGCTCACGCTCATCGCGATGGCAGTCTGCGCAGCGATCACACTATTCTCTTTGCGCCGACAATTCGTGGAGAAGACAGCCATCCGGCCCTATCGTGTGCCGTGGATGTTCATCGCGCTTGTCGCAATCGCAACGGCCGTCATGTTGCTGGTGCATCTGGTCAATCTTTTCGGCTTTGAGACCGGGCGGCGTTAAGCGAGCTCGTCTCCTCCGACCGGGATGCCGTCTTCCTTGAACAACACGCCCGCGAGCGTTTCGTGCATCAGCACGGATATGAAGATGCACAGCCCCGCGATGCGCCAGACGTCGTCAATGCCCTCGAACATCACCCCGTCCGGCATATGGGTCTGCGCGAAGGCGACGTAGAAGATCGTCCCCATCCCGCGAATGCCGAAGAAGGCGACCTTGAAGCGCTCCAGTCCCCGCAGCGGATGTCCCGATAGCGCGACCCAACCCACGACCGGCCGCACGACCAGCAGCAGGGCGAGCGCAATGGCGAGGTCCGTCAGCGTCCACTGATTCCACAGCTCGGCCGCGACGAATGTCCCGAACCAGAGCAGCAACAGCACCATCAATATGCCCTCGATCTGGTCGGCCTCCTGATGAGCGGCGTTGGTGTAACTGTCCTCCGGGTCGTCCTCCATATCGGGGTCGCGGCGAGACGCGCGCGAGGCGCGGGCTGCGATGAAGACGGCGAGAAAGCCGTAGGCGTGGAGATACTCCGTCAGACCATAGGCGAGAAAAGTCGCGGCCAGCATGACGATCAGCGGATTGTCACGCTCATTGCCACCATCGCCGACACGCGAGAATACGATCCATGCCAGTGCCTTGCCGATCAGCCAGCCAACGGCCACTCCGACTCCGACGCGCCACAACACGTCATAGCTGAGAAAGCCGCCCCAGGAGAAGGAGCCAGCCGCCACAGCAATCGCCGCCCAGACAAAGGGAAAGGCGAGGCCGTCATTCAGCCCGGCTTCGGCCGTCAGCGCGATGGAGGTCGTGTCCTCGCCCTCGCCCGGTCCGCCGACTTGCACGGCGCGAGCTAGCACGGGGTCGGTGGGGGCAAGCGCGGCGCCGAGCAGGATCGCGGCGGCCAATGGTAGTCCCGCCATCGTGCCCATGACGACGAGCGCGGCAATGGTCAGCGGCATGGCGATACCGAGCAGCCGCCACGTCGCGTTCCAGCGGCGAAATCCGGCCTGCGTGTCGATGGCCAGCCCCGCGCCCGTCAGGCTGACGATGACGATCAGCTCTGAGGCATGGGTGATGATCTTGGCCTGCAGTTCCGAACCGAAGGGACTGATGTGCGGCGCGCCGACAATGACGGCGAGCGCGCCCAGCCCGATGTAGATGGCGGGCAGGTTCAGACGAAAGCGCCGCGCCAGCGCGGGCTGTAGCGTCAGGCCGAATAGCGCAAAACCGACCAGCGCATAGACGCCCGCGGTTGGATTGCTGATCATGTCGGAGAGAAATTCAGGCAAGACGGTCTTTCGCGCGCAGCACTGTTGCGCAGTGGCTCTCTTGGAACCCCGGAGGCGTGCAATCCGTTCCGATTATGACGAACACCGATTGGAACCCGCCATGCCCGACCATATCCAGAGCCGAGCCGACGACCAGCATCCGGGCAAGGCCAAGTCCGGCTTCGGGCTCAGCTCCGTCGTGATCGTGCTGGTTATCGTAGGCGTCGTCGCCGCGATCCTGATGCTGACCTAGTCCGGAATCGGCACCAGGCGACAGCCCTGTCCCGGCGTGTAGACTGCGCGTTCCGCAAACCGACCGCTCATTAGATCCGCGCGCACGGCGTCGCGTTCCTGTGTGAAGGTGACTTGGCTGACGTCCTCGGTGAAATCGAGGCGGCATTCATCGAGCGGGCGTTCCGCGACGAAGACGCAGGAGCAGACTTTCTTCGCCCCATAAGCGCTGGCTATGGGCGCGAACTGCAGCAGAGGACGCGCAAACAGCACAAAAGCCGCAGTGGCCGCGATCACCAGAATGGCCGCAATCCATAAAATGACTTTGACGCCTCTCATGGATGCTTTGTAGGCACGGCACTATGCGCCCGTCCAGTCTTCTACTCGCCGCTCTCTTGCTCCTGCCTGTCAAAGCGCAAGCGCAGGACCCCGCTCCTCTGCCGGCGCAATCCGACATCGTGTCCTGGCCGACGCGCGGTTGGACGGACGGCGATGCGGTCGATGTGAACGACATCCTGGGCGAGGACTTCGATACGCCGTCGGAGACGATGGGACAGACGCGCGGGTTGATCATGGTGCGCGGCGGGCGGATCGTGTTCGAGCGCTACGCCGAAGGGTTCGATGCGGACACGCGCCATATCAGCTGGTCCATGGCGAAATCGGTCACACATGCGCTGGTCGGACGGGCCGTTGCGCTGGGCCTGATCACGGATATCGACGCGCCCATGCCCGGTGCGTTTTCTGGCGATGACCCGCGCGGACGGATCAGCTGGCGGCATTGGCTACAGATGCTCGACGGGCTCGACTATACGGAGATCGGGGCGGAGGGTCTGGACAATGACGTCATCCGGATGATGTACGGGCCCGGTCGTTTCGATGTGATCGATTATATTCGCGACAATTTCAAAGCCGACCGCACGCCGGGAGAACACTGGAACTATTCCACCGCCGGATTCCATGTCGTCGCCCGCGCGCTGCAATCGCTGATCCCGGATATCTGCATCAATCCGGACGAAGACCCACGCACCTGCCGCGCCAATCCGCGCGTGACCAGCGACTGGCTCGACCGCGAGTTTTTCGCCCCGCTCGGTATGGACGCTGTAGAGGAATATGACCACGCCGGCACGCTTCTGGGCGGGTCGCTCGTCTATATGAGCGCGCGCGACTTTGCGAAGTTCGGTCTGCTCTATCTGCGAGACGGTATCTGGGAGGGCGAGCGGTTCCTGCCTGAGGGTTGGGTCGATTTCGCGCGCACCAATCCAGAGGGCTCGGACAGCAATCTGTACGGCGCGGGCTTTTGGCTGACGCCCGAGAACCCCGACAATCCCGAGACCATACTCCCCCCGCCCTATGACGCCTTCCACGCGGGCGGGCATGAGGGACAGACGATCTGGATCGTGCCGAGCCGCGACGTGGTGATCGTGCGCGTCGGGCTGATGCCGAATGGCCCCGAGAGCTGGAACGCGCTGTTCGCAATGAACCAGGCGATTGCGACAGCGCTGGATTAAGTGGCGCTGGATTGAGGGGCGCTAGACGTCCCCAAACCCTTCGCCGACGAGTGTCTCTGATAGCGCCCAAAGCGCTTCGGCCGCATCCGTATCGCGAATCCAGGGCTTTGCCCCTCCGGTCGTGTCCGCCTCGTCCTCATTGACATAGGCCACGCCGCAATCCTCCAGATAGGCGCCGCCGTGCCCCGTCAGATCCGCCGTGGCGGCATAGCAGGTCGTCGCCGCGCCCTGCGGGATGGTCTTGAACCCGCCGGGCTTCTTGGACTTCGCTTCCGTGTCCAGGGTCGCGCGCAGGCGCTCGATATCGGCCTCATCCAGATGACGCCCGAGATTGGTAACGATGCCGCCGGGATGGACCGAGTAGGACTGCAGCCCGATGTCGGAATAGCGGCGGTTCAGCTCCAGCGCGAATAGCGCATTGGCGGTCTTGGAGCGGCCATAGGCCTGCCACTTCTCATAGGGCTGCTCGGCGTAATTGGGGTCTTCCAGATCGACCGGCGCAATATGGTGTCCGCGCGACGACAGGGTAACGACCCGCGGCTCCCGCCCCTCGTTTGCCGACGCCTTGAGCGCGGGCATGAGGCGGCTGGTCAGCAGGAAATGGCCCAGATGGTTGGTCCCGAACTGCATTTCGAAGCCGTTGACGGTCTCTGCTTTGGGACAGGCCATGACGCCCGCATTGTTGATCAGCAGGTCAAGCACTTCGTAGTCGCGCACGAAAAGCGTGGCGAAGGCGCGGATGCTGTCCAGATCGGCGAGGTCGAGCTGCATGACTTCGACATCGGCAGTCGGCGTATCAGCGACGATCGCATCGGTGGCCGCCGCGCCCTTGTCCATATCGCGCGCGGCGATGATGATGGACGCCCCGCGCGCGGCCATGACCCGCGCCGTTTCCTGACCCAGACCCGACGCGCCGCCCGTGATCAGCACGCGCTTTCCGCTGAGGTCCATATCGCCGAGAACGTCTTCGGCTGTGCTTTCGAATCCAAACTCAGACATGGTGGATTTTCCTCGTTAGGTTTTGGCCAGTTGCGTCTCGGCCAGTTGCTCCCCGGCATGATTCTCGCATGAGGGGAGAATGCCAACTGCTTTGCCGGATGCACAAGCCCTTGAGCCTATGCTAACCGGAGGTGATTGTAGAACCCTGTGGAGGCTCTTATGAACTTTGGCAAATCATCCCTTATCGTCGCGGCGGCACTGGTTGCGTCCGCTCTGCCGGGCGCAGCGCATGCGCAATTTGGCGACGTCTCGCCCGTGCTGTTGGTGGAGACCGGACCGAGCGACAATCCGGAATACCGGCGCATGGTGTTCGTCAAATATTTGTCGGGCAACCGCGTTTCGGTGAATTACAAGGCCTATAACCGCACGGAATTCATCCAGGTCCCGGCAACCACACCACAAGACATCGTCAGCGCCTGCGCCAATGGCCCCGCCACGAGCTTGCGCGAGATCGAGCAATATGCCCGCGACGAAGCCCGCGCCAAACGCCGCGGCCAAGCGCCCGAAGTCGTCCGCTTCTGCGTCAAGAACGTCCAAGGCTGGGAAGGCGGCGGCCGCACCCGTTATATGGACCCGATCTTCGACGGCATGCCCTATGCGGCTTCGTTGAATAACTAACGACAGTCCGAAAATTTCCTATTGACCACAGCTGTGGTCGTAACCTTCGGCTACAGATGTAGTCGATAGGAGACGACCATGGCCGAGAGCTCGAGCTCTGACCGCATCTCGATCGCAGCCTCCGAGCTGCCGTTGATAGACGCGCTGTGGCGCGAACCCGGCTTGGCAGCGAGCGAGGTTCACGCCCGCGTTGGAGAAGACCGCTCGCTGCAGACGATCAAGACGCTGCTGTCCCGGCTGACGGACAAGGGCGCGCTGCGGACCGAGCCGCAGGGCCGTCGCCATCTCTATCACCCGCTGATCAGCCGCGAGGCTCACGCCGCGCGCTCCGTGCGCTCGCTGTCTGATAAGCTGTTCGGCGGCCGTGCTGCACCCATCGTCGCCCATCTGGCAGACGGCGATGGCCTGAGCGCGGATGATCTCGCCGAACTGGAAGCGCTCGTCGCGGCGCTGAAAGCGCGGGAGGCGTCCGATGACTGAGTGGGTCGGCTTGGATTGGTTTGGGCAAACCCTGATCGCGACGAGCGCCCTGCTCGTGTTCTGGGTCGTTGTCGCCGTTTTCGGATTGGCCAAGCTCGCCGTCAGCCACCGCCGATACCGTGCAGCCCGCCTGTCGGGTGGTGCCAACCCCGACGCAACAGGGGCAGCGCTCGCGCTGTCCCTCCACCACCCCGTAAAGAAGAGACTGATGACACTAGCCCAAACCAAGACGACGAACGGCCGATGGGGCCTCGCCGCTGCGCTGTTGACGGGGGCCGCGCTGTGTGCCCCGCTGAGCGTGGCCGATCCCGTCAAGATCGACGTCGAGAATGCCGACGCCCGAACCATCGTCGTCGGCGATACCGTCAGACTGAACCTACGCTCTGAGCACAACATCGAGACGGGCAAGAGCAGATCCTGAAAGGCAAGCTGTCAGCGACGCCGCTCGATGAGAGCAAACTGAGCGAAAACGACTAGAGCCCTTTTCGTGACAATACGCTCACGAAATGAGCTCCCGCCTTTGAACCCGGGCGGGGGCTCGCCTATGTATTCGCCATGAAGCAGGGACTCCTATCCGCATTGGCGGCCGCGACACTCTCACTGGGCACAGCGGCGGGCGCATCCGCGCAATCCTCCGTCGTGCGGCAGGTCCCCTCGTCGCAATCCGAAGTGCAGCTATCCTACGCCCCGGTGGTCAAGCAGACCGCCCCGGCTGTCGTGAATATCTTCACCTCGCGCACGGTCCGCGTCCGCCGCTCCTTTTTTGATGAAATGTTCGGCATGGGCCGCGCGCCCCAAGAGCGGACGGAGAGCTCGCTCGGCTCCGGCGTCATTGTGCGCGAACGCGGCATCATCGTCACCAATGCCCATGTCATTCGCGGGGCGGACGAGTTGCGCGTCGTGCTGAACGACCGCCGCGAGTTCCCGGCCGAGGTCATCGCGCAGGACGATGAAACCGACATCGCCGTGCTGCGCATCGACCCGGGCAGCGAACGCCTGCCGACCCTGCCCCTAGAAATGAGCGGAGACATTGAGATCGGCGATATCGTGCTGGCCATCGGCAACCCGTTCGGCGTTGGACAGACCGTGACCAGCGGCATCGTGTCCGCGCTGGGCCGGACCAATGTGTCCAATGTGTCCAGCTTCATCCAGACCGACGCGGCCGTGAATCCGGGCAATTCGGGTGGCGCGCTAGTCAATCTGTCGGGCGAGCTGATCGGCGTGAACACGGCCATCTTCTCGCGCTCCGGTGGCTCCAACGGCATCGGCTTCGCCATTCCCGCCGAGCTCGTCGGGCGCGCCATCGACAGCGCCGTCACCACCGGCGAGATCGTGCGGCCCTGGATCGGCGCGCGAACGGACGGCGTGGATGCGGCGATGGCGGCGGCCTTGGGCCTAGACCGCGCACGCGGAGCCGTGATCAACGAAATTCTCGCCGATGGCCCCGCGGGCAAGGCGGGCCTGCGAAAGGGCGACGTCATCCTGTCTATTGACGGCAATGACGTGAATGACGACAGCGGCCTGAACTTTCGCCTGGCCACCATGCAGCTCGGCCAGCGCGCGCGGGTCCGCTACGTCCGCGACGGGCGCGAGAGCATCGCCAGCATCCGCGTCGACATCCCGCAGGAAAGCCCGGCGCGCGACGAACGCGAACTGCTGGGCGTGCATCCGCTGGACGGCATCACGGTCGCCAATATGAGCCCCGCGCTCGGGCAGGAGTTGGGGTTTGATCCCTATGTCTCCGGCATCATCGTGCTCGGCGTGCAGGGCCGCTCCGCCGGCCAGCTCAACCGCCTGCGCCCCGGTGATCTCATCGTGTCGATCAACGGCAGCGCGCCGAGCGATGCGCGCGCGTTGGAGAGCATTCTGGAACGTCAGTCGGACGCGCTGGGCGCGGGCGGCGAAGCCCCTGACTGGGATATCCAGATTGATCGGGGCGGCCGCATCGGGCGCCTGCCGATCCGCTATCTGCCCGCCGCGAATTGAAAAACCTTCCGATCTCATCGGAGACAGCCATCCAGCAAATGCTAAATGTGTTGAGCCGGTGACCACACGCGCAAGGCGAAACCCTTTACTTATCGTTAATGGACTTGCAAAACGGGAGCCAAGCTGTGCCTTGGATCAAGGTTCGCATGTGGAGAAATAACAATGCCCCGTAATCCGGACGAGTACAAACCGCTGAAGTTCTACAGGGACAATAGCGAGAAGATGGAGAACGGTTTTGCGAAGTTCTCCGCCGACGGGGGGCACTGGTTCTGTCGCTATGTCGACGGCGAGATCGCGCTGATCAGCCAGAGCTACCGCCAGCCGTCGGGCCGGGACAACGGCATCGAGAGCGTCAAGACGAATGAAGGCAAGCGCGAGCGCTACCGCTTCGATACGCGCGACGGCGGCAAGCACGGCTTCTCCCTGATCGCAGGCAATCGACAGGAAATCGCTGTCTCTCCCAACTTCACCTCGCGTAGCAAGGCCGAAGCCATGGCGGGCAAGATGAGCGGCACGTCAAATGCATCGCGTTCGCGCCGCAAGACCACGACCCGCAAACCCGCCGCCCTGCGTACGCCGGGTAAGGCCGCATCGGACAAGACGGCTGCCAGGCCCAAAGCCACGACAGCCAAAGCTAAATCCACCGCGAGCAAGAGTACGGGCGGTCGCCGCGGCAATTACAAGCCGCTCGCTTTCTATCAGAAAAACGGCGGCAAGACGCAGGACGGCTTTGACAGCTTCGAGCATGACGGCGCGCACTATTTCAGCCTCCGCAAGGACGGCAGGATCGTTCTGATCAGCGAAGCTTACACCGCCACCTCCGGCCGAGATAACGGCATCAAGTCGGTGACGAAAAACATGCCGAACATTGCGCGCTACAAGCATCGCACCCACTCCAACGGCCGTCACTATTTCGACCTCGTAGCGGGCAACAATCAGGAGATCGCGACCTCCGTCTGGTATGACAGCGAGGAGGCCGCCATGAGCGCGGCAGCGGATCTGCGCGGCGGCAAAAAGAAAAAGCCCGCCGCCAAGCCGAAGCCTAAAGCGAAGGCCAAGCCGAAGGCGAAGTCCAAGGCCGCACCCGCCGCAGCGGCCGCCGTCGCCGCTACAGGCGCTGCTGCCGCGACCCGCGCCAACCTCCGCCAGAGGGACGACTACCAGCCGCTCGCTTTCTACGAGAAGAACTCCACCTCGAAGAAGGACGGCTTCGACACCTTCACCGATGAAGATGGCGAGCACTACTTCGTCTACCGCGACAACGGCAAGATCGCACTCATCTCCGAGGGCTATCCAACCAAGGCCGCGCGCGACAAGGGCATGGCCTCGGTCGAGAAGAACATGAAGCTGGAGAAGCGCTACGACTACCGCGAGGGCGGGATCGACGGCAAACCCGGTTTCCGTCTTCGCGCGGGCAATCATCAGGAAATTGCCCGCTCGGTCGCTTATGGCTCTGCCGCTGCCGCGACCGCCGGTGCGGCCTATCTCATGGGAACGCGCAAACGCGCCGCGCCCAAGCCGCCCGCACCAAAGCCGAAACCGGTATCGAAACTCGCTCCGAAGCCCGCTCCGAAACCCGCTCCGAAACCCGCACCGAAGCCCGCTCCGAAGGCGTCGCCGCCGGTCGCGCCGATCGCGGCCGCGGGTGTCGCCGCCGCTGGACTGGCCGCGAGCGCAGCGGCTGCGCCCAAAAAGGACCCGAACCGCGACAAGACGGACGACTATCTCGCCTGTGAGGAATATGAGGGCAAGCCCGTCACCATTGCCGAGCACCGCGTTGCGGAGTTCCAGCATTCCAATGGCCTGTACTACTTTGCCTTCTATCAGCCCGACGGCGATGTCCGCTGGCGTTCAGAGGGCTTCGAGACTGTCGCTGGGCGTCAGGAAGAGCTCGATATCGCACTGCGCCTTTATGAGAACGACGAGAACATCAAGCGTATGGAGCGCGGAGAGCGCTATATCGACCTACTGCATGACGAGACCGGACGCGAAGTCGCCCGTTCTTGCCTCTGCACCGTCGCACCTGTCGTCGTCGCACCCGTTCCTGTGGCCGCGGCTGCAGCGCCGGCCGCTGCCGCCGCCGTTGCCGCCGCGCCTGCTGCCGCCTCGACAGGCGGAGGTTTTGGCTGGCTGAAATGGGTCCTGCTGGGTCTGCTCGCCTTGATCGGTATCTGGCTGCTGTCGCGCTGCTTTGGCGGTGACGTCGACGCACCGGTCGTCGCGGCACCCACACCGGAAGTCGCCATGGTGACCTGCTGGAACGGCTCCGAAGCCCGGACTGAAGCGGCCTGTCCCGCCAAGTTCACCTGCCCGGACGGAACAGACGTCGTGAACCGCTCGGATTGCCCGGTCGTGGAAGCGGCGCCAAAGCCCGAGCCGGTCGCGCCGACCATGTTCACCTGCTGGGACGGCTCCGAAGCCGCATCAGAGGCCCGTTGCCCGGCCCGTCCGAGCTATGAGTGCTGGGACGGCAGCATGGCGCTGAACCGCGCCGCCTGTCCGGCTCGCCCGGCCCCTGTCCAGACGACGGCGGCTCTGCCGGCCTCCGGCATCTTCGACAGCTGCGTCACCGGCACACGCGTCACGCGTCTTGGCACCAATCCAGAATTCGGCGACAGCCGTGGTCTGGACGCGGCAGGTTTCAAAGCCAAACTCGACATGCGCCACGCGACGGACGATATGGACAGAAAATATCTGAACTATATCTCCGCTCAGCTGGGTTACGGTTCTTGGAACGAGGTCCCGTCGTCGGCCATCTCCGAGACCTCCGTCCCGATGGGCACAAAGGGTGTGCTGGGCTATGGTTCGAACCACGCCTACCAGTGCGCCGTGCTGGACGTGACCGACCGGACCGATCTGGATGCCTTCCAGCTCGTCGGTGCCAACGGTCGGACGATTTACTACATGAAGCGCTGCGGGAATTACTTCTACCCTTCCTAGGATGGACCGCACATAACGCGACAACAGCGCCCCGGTCGAAAGGCCGGGGCGTTTTGCATTCCGGGCGTCGGATGCGGTTCGGCGAACCCTTTTGCTTTCCAACGCCGCCTCATGCCGCTACCCGCGCGCCATGATGTCCTACCTCCTCGTCGCGCTTGGCGGCGGGATTGGCGCGTCGGCCCGGTTCGGGTTGGGGCAAGCCTTTTCCCGCTCCGATTTCCCACTGGGCACGCTGAGCGCCAATGTGCTCGGCGGGCTGCTGATGGGCCTGCTCGCGGGTTGGCTGGCCGGGCGCACCGATAGCGAGAGCGTGAGACTTTTCATCGGCGTCGGCCTGCTCGGGGGCTTCACGACATTCTCCGCCTTCTCGCTGGAAGCGGTCGCCATGATCGAACGCGGCAGCTGGTCTGCGGCGTTTGCTTACGTGCTCGCATCGGTCGTGCTGTCACTCTCCGCCTGCTTTGCCGGGCTCATCATTATGCGAGGTCTGGCATGAGTGGAGTCCAGCAACTGACTGTGCCGGAGCACGATGCGGGCCAGCGGCTGGACCGCTGGTTCCGGCGCACCTTCCCCCACATCCCGCATGGCCGGGTGGAGAAGCTGCTGCGCACCGGGCAGCTGCGGGTCGACGGCAAGCGCGCCAAGGGCAATCTGCGGATCGAGGCCGGACAGGTCGTGCGCGTTCCGCCCCTGCCCGACCCGACAGAGGTAAAAGCCAAAGCGAGTGCCCGCGCCGTCGATGCACTGATGGAGATGGCGCTGTTCGAAAACGAAGACCTGCTGGCCATTAACAAGCCCGCCGGCCTCGCCGTGCAGGGCGGCACCAAGACCACGCACCATATCGACGGCATGCTCCCCGAAGGTTTCCGCCTCGTGCACCGGCTCGACCGCGACACCTCCGGCGTGCTGCTGATCGCGAAATCCGCGCGCTCCGCCAGATGGGCGGGCAAGGCATTCGCCAGCCGCCGCGCGGAGAAAATCTACTGGGGCGTGACCAACGGCGTCCCGCGTCCGCTGTCCGGCGAGATCAAGGGCTATATGGCCAAGGGGCGCTTGGATAACCGCTTCGGCAACATCCATGAAGGCAAGGAAGTCATGGAGGCCGTGCGTCACGGCAGCGAAGGCGCCAAGCATGCGCGCACACTTTACGAGGTCGTGCAGACAGCGGGCGCCAAGGCTGGCTTTGTGGCCATGATGCCGCTGACGGGTCGCACCCACCAGCTGCGCCTGCATATGCAGATCCTCGGCGCGCCGCTGGCGGGTGATCCGCGTTATATGACCGACCGCCCCCTGCCCGGCGGCGTCGACAAGCGCCTGCACCTGCATGCCCGCTCGCTGACCATCCCGACACCCGACAGCAGCCTGACCTTCACCGCGCCCCTGCCCGAGCATATGGAGCGTGCCTTTGCGCTGTTTGGCTTCGAGCCACGCGCCGATGTCGATTGGGACGACATCCGGTCATAAGGCATGGCGAAGCGCTTTTGGACAGAGACGTCGATCGACGCGGACGCGGAGGGTCACTTTGTGCGCCTCGACGGCCGCGCGCTGAAGACGCCCGGCAAGCGACCGATCCGCGTGCCGAGCGCTGCTATTGCCGCGTCGATCCGCGACGAATGGGACGCGGTCCCGCTGGCCGTCGACGGCAATATCGACCCGCAGGTCATGCCCGTCACCCGCCTGGCCAATGTCGCGAGCGAAGGCGCGGCAGAGCGGCGGGGCGATCTGATCGCCGAAGTCCGATCCTATGCGGGCACCGACCTGCTCTGCTACCGCGCGCCGGAACCTGACTCGCTGACCCAGCGGCAGGACGCGCTCTGGGGGCCGTGGCTCGACTGGGCGGCGGCGCGCGACATTCAGCTTGAGACCACTCGGTCGCTTCTCCCGATTGCGCAGCCGGAGGCGAGCCTGGACGCCGTGGCCGAGATGGCGCGCGGCCACGACACATTCGCCCTGACACTGCTCACCCACCTCACCGCCGTCTACGGCTCTGCGATCCTCGCTCTCGCCGTCATGAGCCACGCCCTGGACGCGGGCGAGGCCTTCGATATCTCGCGCGTGGACGAGCTGCACCGCGAGGCGGTCTGGGGCGTCGACGAGGACGCGAAAGCCGTGCGCGACGCGCTGCGAGCGGAGACTGTGATCCTCGGCAAATTGGCGAAGCATATCTAGGCTGCCTGTGCCCCGGTACGTCGTTTGCAGGGGCTTTGTCAACGTTCTCCACATCGTCTGCACCGCATCCGCTTGCGCGCGTCGCGCTCGCTCTCTAGGAGGCGGCAATTTGCTTTTTCGCGTCCGGATATTCCTATGCCTAAACGTACCGACATCCAGTCCATCCTGATCATCGGCGCAGGTCCGATCATCATCGGACAGGCCTGCGAGTTCGATTATTCCGGCGTGCAGGCCTGCAAGGCGCTGAAGGAGGAGGGCTACCGGGTCATCCTGGTCAACTCCAACCCCGCCACCATCATGACCGATCCCGTGCTGGCCGACGCGACCTATGTCGAGCCGATCACGCCGGAGATCGTCGAGAAGATCATCGCCATCGAGAAGCCCGACGCGCTGCTGCCGACAATGGGCGGTCAGACCGCGCTGAACTGCGCACTGGCGCTGGAAGACAACGGCGCGTTGGCGCGCCACAATGTCGAGATGATCGGCGCCAAGGCCGACAGCATCGATAAGGCGGAGAGCCGCGAGCGCTTCGCCGAAGCCATGACCAAGATCGGGCTGGAAAACCCGCGCGCCAATATCGTGACCGCACCGCTCGGCCCGGACGGTGAGCCTAATATCGCCGAAGGCGTGGCCGAAGCCGTGCGACTGCTCCCCGAAACGGGCCTGCCCGCCATCATCCGCCCCGCCTTTACCATGGGCGGCACAGGCGGCGGTGTGGCCTATAACCAGGAGGAGTTCGAGACCATCGTGCGCTCCGGCCTGTCCGCCTCGCCGACCAACGAGGTGCTGATCGATGAGTCGCTGCTCGGCTGGAAAGAGTATGAAATGGAAGTCGTCCGGGACAAGGCGGACAATTGCATCATCATCTGCGCCATCGAGAATATCGACCCGATGGGCGTGCACACGGGCGACAGCATCACCGTCGCGCCCTCGCTCACCCTGACCGACAAGGAATATCAGCGCATGCGCGACGCTTCGATCGCTGTGCTGCGGGAGATCGGCGTGGAGACAGGTGGCTCCAATGTGCAGTTCGGCCTGGATCCCAAGACGGGCCGCATGGTTGTCATTGAGATGAACCCGCGCGTTTCGCGCAGCTCGGCTCTCGCGTCCAAGGCCACGGGCTTTCCCATCGCGCGCATCGCCGCCAAGCTCGCCGTCGGCTATACGCTGGACGAGCTGGACAACGACATCACCGGCGCGACCCCGGCGGCCTTCGAGCCGACCATCGACTATGTCGTCACCAAATGCCCACGCTTCGCCTTCGAGAAATTTCCCGGCTCCAAGCCCGTGCTGACCACGGCGATGAAGTCGGTCGGCGAGGCCATGGCGATCGGCCGGACCTTTGCGGAGAGTTTCCAGAAAGCGCTGCGCTCGCTCGAGACCGGCCTGACCGGCATGAATGAAATCCACTTCGAGCAGACCGACCCGGACGAGCTCAACCGTGCGCTCAAGGCCCGGCTCTCCATTCTCGCGCCCGACCGCTTGCTGGTGATCGCGCAGGCCTTCCGCCACGGCATGAACGTGGAGAAAGTCAATCAGTACACCGGTATCGACCCATGGTTCCTGCGCCAGATCGAAGACCTTGTCGGGGCGGAAGGCTGGCTCACTGATAACGGCCTGCCGAAGACGTCAGGCGAATGGCGCGCGATCAAGTCCGAAGGCTTTTCCGACGCGCGCATTGGCGAGCTGACGGGCAAGTCTGAGTCCGCTGTGCGCAAGGCGCGGCACAAGGCGGGCGTACGTCCAGTCTATAAGCGCGTCGATACCTGCGCGGCCGAGTTCGAGGCCAAGACTCCCTATATGTATTCGACCTATGAAGCCCCCAGCTTTGGCGGCGAGATCGAGAACGAGGCCCGGGTGTCCGATCGCCGCAAGGTCGTCATCCTCGGCGGTGGCCCCAACCGCATCGGCCAAGGCATCGAGTTCGACTATTGCTGCGTCCACGCGGCCTACGCCATGGACGATCTCGGCATCGAGTCGATCATGGTCAATTGCAACCCCGAGACCGTCTCGACCGATTACGACACGTCGGACCGGCTCTATTTCGAACCACTCACGGAAGAGGACGTGCTGGAG
>CALDUL010000113.1 GCA_937923575.1 uncultured Algimonas sp. | reverse complement strand
TGTGCCGTTTGGCGACCACGAGGCGCTGGACGCGGCGGTGACGGAGAATACGGCGGCGATCGTCGTCGAGCCGGTACAGGGCGAGGGCGGCGTGCGCGCTCTGCCGCCGGAATGCCTGCGCGGCCTGCGCAAGCTCTGCGATGATAACGATCTGCTTCTGATCTATGACGAGGTGCAATGCGGCGCGGGCCGGACCGGCCAGCTCTGGGCGCACCAATGGGTGGAGGGTGGCGAACCCGACATCATGGCCGTCGCCAAAGGTGTCGGCGGGGGCTTCCCCTTGGGCGCAGTCATAGCGTCCGCGGAAGCGGCCAAGCACATGGTCCCCGGCACCCACGGAACGACTTACGGCGGCAATCCGCTCGCCATGGCGGCGGGCAATGCCGTCTATGACCGGATCAGTGACGCGGGCTTCCTGGAGCAGGTGAGGGATGTGTCCAACATGTTCCGACAGTCGCTCGCCGGGCTGAAGGATGAGTTCCCCGAGCTGATCGCCGACGTGCGTGGCAAGGGTCTGCTGGTCGGACTGCAGATGGTCAATCCAGGCGACAATCTAGCGGCGAAGAAACACGCGCTGGAGCACAAGCTGCTGGTGGGGACGGCCGGGGACAATGTGCTGCGCATGGCGCCGCCGCTGGTGATCAGCGAAGCGGATGCGCGCGAGGCTGTGGAGCGGTTGCGGGCTGTGTTCCGGGGGATGGAAGCGGCCACCTAGGATCAATAAATCGGGTTGTGGTCGGAGCCAACATATCGGCGCCCGACCGCTCTCGCGATCGTCCCGCCTTAAAAGGCGGGGTTCAAACTTCGTTTGATGTTCCTTCGGACGCTAACGTTTTAACCACTACAGCCCCTTCGCCTTCGGCTACGGAGCGAGTGAAAACGTTGTGGCTAGCTATGCAGTTGCGGCACGCCTGGGATGTCCAGCACGAACACCGGCACCTCAACATCATAGCCGGCGAGCTCATCGGCCCCTTCGGGCTCGACGCGGTAGGACCCGCTCATCATGCCCGACGGGGCCGATAGCGGTGCGCCCGAGGTGTAGCGGAAGCTCTCGCCCGCGCGCACGACGGGCTTTTCGCCGACGACGCCCTGGCCGTGGACTTCCTGCACTTGGCCGCGGCTGTCGGCGATGTGCCAGTAGCGGCCGGTGACGCGCAGGTCTTCATCCGACTGGTTGTCGATCTCGACCGTATAGGCCCAGATGAAGCGCCCGTCGGACGGATTGCTCTGTTCCGGCAGATATTCGGGTTCGACGCGCACGATCACGTCCTTGGTGCGTTGCTCGAAGGTGTGGCCGCGCGCGACCAGTCCGGCAGGTGCCGCGTCGCTTGTGCTATCCGGCCCGGTTTTTCCGCGCTCGCTCATAATCTCCCTCTCCCCCGATGGTCTGTCGCCATGCGGGTCGTTCGGCTCCCCGGACGCGCCCCACGGGTGTGTCCTCGAACTACCGCCAAGCTTTCACGATCATTACGGTCGCGCAAGCCTGCAGCTGCGACCTTTTGGATGTTTTAGCAGTAGCCAACCGCCCAAGTTGCGACCGCGGTTAACGCTTTCGTCCCCAGCCGCGCATCTGCACAAACTTGCAGCCCGCGCGTCCGCGCGGCACAGCCGGACGCATGATCCTGCCTTCGCAGAGACTGGCCGAACTCATGGCCCAAGGCGTGATAGCGGGCGCACCGCCGCCCGTCGCCTCAAAGCCGTCCGACGCCCAGCCCTCCGACGCCCTGCCGACGACGCTGCAGCCCGCCTCCATAGATCTGCGGCTGGGCCGGACGGCCTACCGCATGCGCGCCTCCTTCCTGCCCGGGTCTGACAAGTCGGTACAGAGTGGGCTGGATGCGCTCTGCCTGCACAGTATCGATATCACCGACGGCGCGGTGCTGGAGACGGGCTGCATCTATCTGATCCCGATCATGGAGGGCCTGGATCTGACCGGGCAGAGCGGCCTGTCGGCCATCGCCAATCCCAAATCGTCGACGGGTCGGCTGGACGTGTTCGCGCGACTGATCGGCAATGGCTCGACGCGCTTCGATGCGCTGCCGTCCGGTTACTCCGGACCGCTCTGGCTCGAAGTCGCGCCGCGCACATTTCCCGTGCTGGTTCGGCCCGGCGACCGGCTATCGCAGCTGCGCATCCGCGAGGGCGACCACGCGCCGCTGTCGCGACAGACGGTCTCCATTGACCTTAGCGCGGATGTTAGCGGGCCCATCGGCTACCGCGCGCGGCGACATTCCGGCATGGTCGATCTGCGCGGGATCGGCGCGCATCGCGCGCTGGATTATTGGGAGCCGGTGCGCGTGGGCGAACATGGCCTGATCCTCGAGCCGGAGGAGTTCTACATCCTGCGCTCGCGCGAAGCCGTCGAAATTCCCATCGACCAAGCCGCCGAAATGGCCCCGATCGACACGGAAATCGGTGAGTTCCGCGCGCATTATGCGGGATTTTTCGACCCCGGTTTCGGTGTGGCGACGCAGGGCGGTTCCGGCAGTCGCGCCGTATTGGAAGTGCGCGGGCGCGACGTGCCTTTCCTGCTGTCCGACGGCCAGCCGGTTGCCCATCTTGTGTTCGAAGCCATGAGCGAGGTGCCAGACGCGCTCTATGGCGACGGCGGGTCGTCCTATCAGGCACAGGGGCTCCGGCTGTCCAAGCACTTTGCCGCGATATCCTAGGCCTTGGCGCCCCACAGGCAACGCACCCAAATCTCCGCCTCCACACCCTCCTAACGTGCGGTTTGTTCGACTGCCGCAATGAAGGGTTGTGGCGCTTTTCGCCTTCCGGCTAGTGACATTGCGAGAAAAGGAGTCACTCTATGACGATGATGCGTGCGGCGAAGTCCGTTCTTTTGGGTAGCTTGCTGGGCGCTAGTGGGCTCGCACTCATGCCGATGTTGGTGGCGCAGGCCCACGCCAGTTCCGGGGCCGCCGCCCCAACGCCGGAGATGTTCGGCCAGCGCGTCAAGATCTTCGACGCCGCCATTTCGCCCAACGGACGCCAGATCGCGCAGGTCCAGAACGTCAAGGGCCAGTACATCATCAACATCATCGATCTGGACAATCCCACAGCTGAACCG
The DNA here is from genome assembly GCA_937923575.1 of uncultured Algimonas sp. Taxonomy (GTDB): domain Bacteria; phylum Pseudomonadota; class Alphaproteobacteria; order Caulobacterales; family Maricaulaceae; genus Litorimonas. The sequence goes on along the minus strand of CALDUL010000113.1, from coordinate 18,634 downwards.
CGCGTGCTCGGCCTCGGCAAGGGCGTGTCGCCGAAATATGTCCGCTGGGTCAATGACGCGCGCGTCGCGGTCTCCTTCCGCCAGATCAGCAAGCTGCGCAACGAGCCGGTCAATGCGAGCTTTCTTCATTCGATCGACGTCAACACAATGAAGGGCAAGACGCTGATCAAGGTGCGTCAGGGCTTTCGGCAATTCAACGACCGGGTCGTGGACTGGCTGGAGGACGATCCCGACCACATTCTCATGGAATTCGCCGATGACGGCGATGATCAGATGGAAGCCGCTGTCTGGCGCGTCGATGCACGCACTGGCAACAAGGCGATGGTCAAACGCTCTGAGCGCGACATCTACGGCTGGGTCGCCAATGCGGCCGGAGAGCCGGTCGTCGGCTGGGGCCGGCGGAATGCGGGTCAGACCAGCACCTGGCTGATCAAGGATCCGACGTCCGAGAAATGGGATCGCCACAGCAAATATCCCGGTCTCGATCCCGACAGCATGAGTGTCGCCGCCGTCACGGATGAGGGCCGCTCGTTGGTGGTGTCCGCCTATCGTGGTCGCGATACGCTCGGCCTGTACCGCTACGATCTCACCACGCGCAGCTTTGCCGAAGCCATCTACCAGAACGACGAATATGACGTGACCGATGTCATCCTGTCCAAGGACGGCAACTCCATCGTCGGCGCGCGCTATACCGGCGAGAGCGACGAGCGCGTGCTGTTCGACAGCTACGGCTCCACGCTCGAAGAGGCGATCGCGGAATTTGCTGGCTATCAGGTCGACTTCATCGACCGCTCGGCCGATGGCAAGGCACTGATCCTGCGCGTCAGCTCTCCGTCCGATCCCGGCGTGATGATGCTCTACCGCCGCGGCGGCAAGGTCACGATCCTTGGCGATAACATGCCGGGGCTGGACGGCAAAAAGATGGGCGAGGTCATCTCCGTGCGTTACACGGCGCGGGACGGCACGAAAATCCCGGCCTTTGTGACCGTGCCGTCGGCCATGCCGCCGGGCACTCCGAAAGACCTGCCCTTCATCGTGCTGCCGCATGGCGGCCCCGCCGCGCGCGACGAAAAGCGTTTCGACTATCTCGCGCAGTTCTTCGCCAGCCGCGGTTACGGCGTGCTGCAGATGAATTTTCGCGGTTCGGAAGGCTACGGCAAATCCTTCGCCGACGCCGGGCAGGACCGCTGGGTGACCATGCAGGACGATGTCGAGGACGGCACGCGCTGGCTGTTCGAAAAGGGCTATGCCGACCCTGAGAAGACCTGCATCGCGGGCTGGTCCTACGGCGGTTATGCTGCGCTGATGGGCGCGTCCAAGGATCCGGAACTCTATAATTGCGTCATCGCCATTGCCGCGCTGACCGACATCCCCGACGCGATTTCCGATCTGCGCCGCTATGTGAACGGCCGCGAGACGGCCAAGCGCACTTTCGGCAATTTCATGGACGACAAGGATCTGATGCGCGCCAATAATCCGGTCGATCTGGCCGACACGATCAAGGCGCCCGTCTTCATGGCCCACGGCACGATGGACACTGCCGTTGAGCATGATCAGTTCCACCGCATGAAAAAGCGGCTGGAAAAGGCCGGCGCTGACGGCACCTATCTCAGCTTTGAAGGCGAGGATCACTCGATCTCCAACCAGGCCAATCGTCAGAAAATGCTGAAATCCATCGACCGCTTCCTGACCAAGCACAACGGTCAGAGCCAATACGCCGCGCGCTAGAGGGTGGTAGCGTATCTTGGCACGCCGCGTCGTGATTGAGGCTCTGTTCCGGCGGCGCGGGTGGGTGACGTCGCTGGGCTACCTGCTCACGTTTGTTCTCTACTTTGTCGTGGAGTTGAACGAACCGTCGATAGCACTCCGCACCCTGCTCTTTTTCGTAATGGCAGGGTGGTTGGGGCCTTTCCTGCTTTGGCAATACGGGATCGTGACCCGGATTATCGACGCTCCGTCTAGCGTTCCGGGACGGCGCGCCTCATGGTTGAGTGGGCTGACGCGGACCTCCCCGCTATTCTGCCTCGCCTATGCTGTCGCGGCGCCTTTACCCGAGCAAAGCGAGGTGCCGTTCGCTGTGGCCTTATTCATAGTGGTTACGATGCCGATGATGTTCTGTTTGAGCGGTCTGATCTGGATGAACGCCAAGGCGCTGGCCGAGCCGATTCCGGAGCAGCACGTTCCGCGAGGCGACCCGGTGAGGTGGACCATAGGCTTATTCTATTTCCCGCTCTGCATACCGCAGCTCAATGCACGGTTCCGGCTCGCCGACCGGGTCAAGATCTATCGATCCGGCCGAGTTTGGTAAGATCGTCAGTGGCCGCTCAGTCGAAAATGGGTCAGAATTTGACGCCTCCGGCTCCGCTCCTCCATCCCGGGCCTGACCTGGCACCGTCCGGAGCTCGACCTCGAGTCGAGCCCGCGATGACGGGCGGTGCGTTTACTGCTGGCTAGGCCGAGCAGCTCGCGCCGCCGAGGACGCAGAACTTGGCGCAGTGGGGGTGGTTGAGGGCAACCGGGCGGGCGGCTTCTGCGAGCGTCTGACCCATCTCGAATTGAGCATCGTCCCAAAGCAATGTGCAGGCCAGCGCGACGGGGGCGGGCGCGCCCTTGCGCCGGACGACCATGCGGGAGCTGGCGCACATCATCGTGCCGGGATCGATGGACAGTATGTCCCAGCAGGATGTCGTGATCTCCGGCACATCGATGCGCGCGTCCATTTCCGGGAACAGCATCAGCGCGGCCGGGTCGGACGCGTCGATGTCCCAACCATGTTCGGCGATCAACGCGGCATAGCCCGCGCGGGCGGCGTCCTCTCCGTCCGCAAAGGCGGCGCGTCCGGCGATGTGCGTGGTAAACCCGTGCTCGGACAGCCAGTCGAGACCGGGCAGGGCGCGCGCAAAGGCGCCCGCGCCGCGTTCCGTATCGTGACCCGCGTGCGTGTAGTGATCGAGGCTGACCCGCAAAGTCATCTTGCCGGGAAAGCGCCGTTGTAGATCGAGCAGTCCGGCCTGCACCTTGGGCCGCATCATCGGGCGCATGGCATTGGTCAGAATCAGCAGGCTGTGGCCGCGCGTGAGCGCCGCGTCGCAGATCGCCAGGCAATGCGGGTTTAGGAAGGGTTCACCGCCGGTGAGGCCGATTTCGATCGGTTCGCGCAGCGCGTCGAGAAAGGGCAGCACATCGTCGAGCGTGAGATAGACGAGGTGATCGGCGCTCGGGCTGCTCTCGATATAGCAGTTCACGCATTCGATATTGCAGAGCGATCCGGTGTTGAACCAAAGCGTCTCGTACCCGCGGAAATCCACTGTGGCGCGCGGCTCGCCCTTGGCCGTGCGCGCGGGGTCGATGAACTTTTCAGGCGCGAGCGGGGGTTGGGTATTCGTCAGCACGGACCCCGCCTAGCAGCCCATGCGCGGCGCTGTCACCTCATGACCTCGAAACCCTCAGGCCCCTCGCGCAGGCCGAAAGCGTCGTCCAGGACAGCCGCGCTCAACACCTTGTCCATCGGCCCATGGGCGCGCGCCGCGCCATCCTTGAGCACCAGCGCGCGGTCGCAGAAACGGCGGGCAAGTGGCAGGTCGTGGCAGCTGACGATCACCGTGCGGCCCGCGCGCGCTTCGGCGCGGAGCTCCGCCATGATCTTCAGCGCAAAGGCGGCGTCGAGTGAGGCGGTGGGTTCGTCAGCGAGCAGGACCGGCGCGTCCACGATTAGCGCCCGGCCGAGCAGGACGCGCGCCTGCTGACCGCCCGACAGCGTGCCGAAGCGCGCAGTCATGAGCGCAGCCAGGTCGAGGCGCTCCGCAATGGCGTGCAAGCGGCCCGCACCGTCCGCGCCGCCGTAAGGGTGACGGCCGAGGCTTAACACGTCCCTCACGGTCGCGAGCCCCGGGCCGATGCGGTCTTGTGATAGAAACGCGATGCGGCGCGCGCGTTCCATGCGGCTGAGATTGGCGGCGGGGTCGTTTCCGATGCGCAGGCCCTCGATGCTGCCCGGACCCGCACCGATCAACCCGCGCATCAGGCTCGACTTGCCGGAGCCATTCGGCCCGAGCAGCGCGGTGAGCTGCCCCGCCGGAAATTCCTGCGCGCCGAGCGAGACGGCAGTCTTGCCGGCGTAGCTCACGCGCGCGGATTGGAACGACAGACCGCTCATGAGCTCCGCCCCACGGCCAGATAGAGAAAGAACGGCACGCCGATCAGCGCGGTGACGATACCGAGATAGAGCGGCTGGCCCGGACCCGCGAGCAGTCGCGCGCCCGTGTCCGTCAGCAACAGAAAGATCGAGCCCGCCACCGCGCTGCGCATCACCAGTGTGGCGGGATCGGGTCCGGTCAGGCGGCGCATGATATGCGGCACGAACAGGCCGACAAAGCCGATCGCGCCGGCTACGGCCACGCCCGCGCCAACGCACAGCGCCGTGCCGACGACGACCAAGGCTTGGAGCTTGGCCAGATCGACGCCCATGCTGCGCGCCACGTCCTCGCCCAACCCCAAGGCGCGCAAACCTCGGCCCGACATCGCGAGCAGCGCCACGCCGATAAGCGTCAGCGGCAGCAGCGCAAGCAGCGCCGTCCGGTCGATCCCGTCCAGGCTGCCCATTAGCCAATAGGTCAGCTCCGATAGCGCCCAGGGGTTGGGCGCAAGGTTCATGGCGAGGCCCGTCAGCGCGGTCGCCAGCGCACCGACGCCGATACCCGCGAGGATCAGCCCGCCTGCGCCGATCCTGCGCCAGGCCAGCGCGGCGGTGACGCTCGCACCCGCTGTGGCGCCGATCAATGCGGCAGGCACGATCAGCGCGGACTGGTTGAAATAGAGCGCGATGACCGCTCCCAGCGCGGCGCAGGCCGAAAAGCCCAGCAGGCCGGGTGCTGCAAGATCATTGCGTGTGAAGCCCTGCAGGGCCGCGCCGGATGCGCCGAGCCCCGCCCCCACGCCCAGCGCGCCCAGCATGCGCGGAAAGCGGATGCCCTGCATGATGGCGATGGCATCCGGCTCTCCTCGGCCCATCAGCCCGGCCAGCGCTTCGCCGGGCGATAGCGCCGCGGGCCCGACCAGCAGCGAGCAGAGCGCCCCGAGCAACAGGAAGGCCGCCAAGGTGAGCGTCATGCGCACGCTCATCGCGCAGCCTCCGTCGTGGCGGCCCAGTCCTGCACGCCGTCTTTGATGATGCGCGTCGCCTCGATCAGACCCGGACCTGCACAGGGCCAGAATTTGCCCGGCACGTCGATGCGCGGGCGAGCGCTGATATAGTCGCGCAGCGCCGCATGGCGCACGGCCCGGTCGCCGACGCCCGCATAGTCTGAGCCGAAGAAGGATGTGACGATGATGTCCGGGTCCAGGCTCAGAATGCGTTCCGGGCTCAGCGTCTGCCACGATCCGGTCTCGATGACATTCACCCCGCCCGCGCGGGTCATGGCGCGTCCAACATAGCTGTCAGGCCCGGTCGTCCCGCCGCCGCGCGACAGGTAGAGCAGGCGCGGGGCTTCGGCTGCGGTCGGGGCTGCGGGCGGGGCTGCGGTCGGGGCTGCAGTCAGGGCTGCGGGCGGGGCTTCGAGCACGGCGTCGATCTCGCGCAATACCGCGTCCGCGCTCACACCGGCCCAGTCCGCAACGCGCGCAACCTCCTGCGCCACAGCGTCGAGATCGTCGGCATAGCCCAGCGTCAAACCGAGGTCGCCGCGCGTTGACGCGCGTCCGATGCCGGGTCCGCGCAGCAGCATGGCGCGCGGCGTCTCGCGACGGAACGCGGCGAGCGTCTCCCGGCTCTCCCACAAGCCCGGATCGGGCTGCGCGGTCGCCGTGGAGAGGGGTGAGCCCGCCTGCCAGGACAATCTATCGATGCGGTCCTCCGGGATCAGCGCGAGCAGATAGCTGTCGGCGCAAAGCGAGGTGGAGGCGAAAACAGCTTCGTCGGAGCCGGGCGAGGAAGGGAGCGCGGCCGATCCATTCGCGGGCGCGCAGCCGGATATTGCCAGGGCCGATATCACGGCTGCAGCCACTCTTTGCACGATTGGCCGCAAAATGGCCCCTATTGCTTGCTTCCAACTAAGGATGATGACCCTAGGGTCTTGAGCTGCAAAGGCAATTCCTTACTAAATTGTAAAGCGTTAACGCATGCTGTTGGGCTTTCGTTCAGGGGCCATGTGCCACATCTCAAGGCTGTAAGACGAAGCGCTTGTGATTGGAACGCGCCTTGCACACGGTGTAGCTGTGTGGGAGGCTCCGCCCAAACGGGCGAAAAATAATACCGGTCCCAGGAGGAATGGTGCCGGAAAAAGCGGTGGGCCATCACCGCAATGGGAGACGACATGTTTAAACCATATACCCTTGATTTCACGCGTGAGGACTTCACGGGACCGGACAGCATGTTGCTGCAGACGTCCTCGAGCCTTGTACCCTATCCGGTGCTGAGCCTGGATTTCCTGGATGAATTCGAGGGTGCGGCCGACCTGTCGGGTTTTGCCGGCGGCATCACGATTTCGAACGTGGCCACGCCGATCCCGGCTGTCATTCCGACCTCACAATTCGCGCAGGCGCTGGCATTGGCCGCGGGCATTGCGGCGGCTGAAGTCGCGGCGGCCGAAGTCGGTATCGCTTTCCACCAGAGCAGCTGCGGCTGCGGTCACACCCATGCCGGCGAAGTCGACAAGGGCGCGATCGCCGAAATGGCCGCGATGATCCAATCGGCGCTGGATACCGGCGTGGCCGACATCGACGGGCTGATCGACGCAGTTGCCGATATGAGCGGCGCGAGCGTGCAGTCGGTCAAGGACCACCTCGATACGGTGGCGGCTGAATATACAGGCGATCCGCAGAACGAGGGCCCGGTCGATCTGCCGGCGGACACCACGACGCAGGGCGTCATCGAAGTGGGCGGCTCCGTCACGGGCACGCGCGAAAATGGTTCCGACGAGGACTGGTTCGCCGTCGAGCTCGAAGCCGGTGTGGAATATATCTTCTTCATGCTGCGTGCCGGAGAGAATCCGCATCAGGACCCCTATCTCTATCTCTATGACAGCGCGGGCACCCAGCTCGAGGAGAATGACGACATCGACAATGATGGTGACGGCCAGGGCGACAACCGCAACTCCTCCATCTATTTCACGCCGGCCGAAAGCGGCACATATTATCTCGGCGCGTCCGGCTATGCCACATTCGGCGGCGACTATGAGATCTTCGCCGAAGTGTCGACTGATCGTCCGGACTTCACCCTGGAAGAGAGCGCCTTCTTCCTGACCGATCAATTCTCCAACCGGTTGACGTTCGATCCGAATGTCGAGGAGTTGACCTACGACATCACGACGCTCGAAGAGGGCGCGCAGAACCTCGCCCTGATTGCCATGCAACTCTGGTCCGAAGCCACCAACATCACCTTCCGCGCGGCCGAGGAAGGCGAGACCGTCAACATTTTCTACAATGACGACGTGCAGCCCAATCTCACGGCCTTTGCGCGCACGACCGGCACTGAGGGCGGGTTCAAGACCACGGCGGAAATCGTCATTCCGACAAACTGGGAGCTCATCGGTTTCGAGCCGGACTACAATTTGAACTCCTACCGCTTCTCGACCTATCTGCACGAGATTGGCCACGTCCTGGGTCTGGGCCACAGCGGTCCCTATAACGGGACATCGTCGGATGCCGCGACTGGCCGGAGCTTCCACCTGTTCAATCAGGATGCCTGGAACTACTCCATCATGAGCTATCGCGACCAGTCGGAAGCGGGCACGGGCACATTCCGCGAAACGACCGGTCTGCTGCTGGTCGACTATATCGCGATCCAGTCGATCTACGGCGCGAATACGGAAACCCGCACGGGTGACAGCACTTACGGCTTCAACACGACGGAAGCGGGCTCGGTCTATGACTTCCAGACGCAATATGTCGACGAAGGCTTCATGGCGCCGTCCCTGACGATCTATGATGCGGGCGGGATCGATACGCTGGATGCATCGGGCTATAACACCAATCAGACGATCAACCTCAATGGCGGGACGTTCAGTTCCATCGGCGACAATACCCGTTCCGGCGACATCACCGACGCGCTGGTCAATAACATCTCCATCGACGTGACCACCGTGATCGAGAACGCGACCACTGGCCTCGGCGCGGACACGCTGATCGGCAATGATGCCGACAATGTGCTCAATGGCGGCGGCGGGGGTGGCGACACCTATCAGGGCGGCGGCGGCACCGACACGGTCGTGCTGTCTGGCGCGCGCGACAGCTACACCATCACTCAGGAAACGATCGATGGTGTCGACTATGCCGTGTTGACGCAGGGCGGCTTTTCCGACCGCGTCCGTCTCGATGATATTGAGCTGATCAAGTTCGGCGACGACGCGCCCATCGCGCTGGCGTCACTCTTCGGTCCGTCTTTCACCGAAGGCGCGGACACGGTCGAGGGCACGGCAGCCGATGACACGCTGCTGGCGCTGGGCGGTGACGACACCGTTCTGGGTCTGGGCGGCAATGACGCGCTCTACGGTCAGGCTGGGTCCGACACGCTCAACGGCGGCACAGGCGACGATCTGCTCGTCGGCGACAATGCCTATAGCCTCGCCGTTGGCGGGATCGGTGGCATCGAGGGCGAAGTCTACCGCGCCTATCAGGCCGTGTTCGGTCGTGACCCCGACGAGGGCGGCTATGACGCCAATGTCAACGCCATCCGCCTGAACCAGTTCACCTCGCTGCAAATGCTCGAAGGCTTCACCGAAAGCCCGGAATTCGTCGCGACCTACGGCGAGCTCAGCAATGCCGAATTCGTCAACTTGCTCTATGTGAACGTGCTGCCCGGCAATAACGACCAGGTCGGTCGCGCGGCCTTCACCGCAGAGTTGGATGCGGGCAACCAGACCCGCGCGCAGGTCGTGCAGACCTTTGCCAACTCGCAGGAGTTCATCAACAACACCGCAGCCGGTACCAGCGCTTTCGTCGAAAACGTCGCCATCGATCCGATCGGTGCGCAGGTTTACCGCCTCTACACGGGTGTTCTGGGCCGACAGCCCGATGCGGCCGGTTTCGAGCTGTTCACCGGCGCGCTGCAGATCGGCGCACTGACCGTTCAGGGCGTGGTCAATGACTTTGTCGGCTCCGCCGAATTTGCGGATGTCTATGGTGAGCTGACCAATGCCGAGTTCATCGAGCTGCTCTATGACAATGTTCTGCCGGGCAATGAGGACCCGAACGGCCGCGCGGCGTTCACGGCCGAATTGGATGCGGGCAATGCGACCCGCGCCGAGGTCGTGCTCGATTTCGTCAATTCCTTCGACTACCGCTCGCGCACGACGGAGGGCGTGGAAAGCTTCCTGAACAACTATAATGTCGGGCTTGAAACGGCGCGTGACACCCTCGTGGCCGGCTCGGGCAACGACATGCTGCTGGGCGGCGAAGGGGTCGACACATTCCTGTTCAGCGACGGTATCGTCGGCGTCAACACGATCATGGACTTCACCAGCGGTGTCGACGTGATCGATCTCTCGGGCGTGTCGCAATTCGCCAATTTCGACGCACTGCTCGCGGCCGCGTCGCAGGTCGGCGCGGACACGGTCATTGCCACGACCAACCAGCAGAGCATCGTGCTGTCCAATGTACAGCTCTCCGATCTCACGGCGGACGACTTCGTCTTCGCTTCGGTATCGTCGGCCGAAAAGCCAGCGGACGACACGGTTGTGTCCGAGCTGCCGTCGATCGCGCCGGTCGCCCTGAACGAGGATTTCGCCAATGACGACGCGGTACTCGCCGCGCTCGAGACGATGGATCAGCAAGTCTTCGAAGTCGCTGCCGTCGGCCCCGATGTCGAATGGCTGCAGAGCCTGTCCGACATGGGTCTGTTCGAGATCGTCTAGCGGCGACGGTCCAGAGCGTTGAGGGCCGCGCGGAGCGGCTCCAAGCGGTCAGCATCGGAAAACAGGGCGCGCGCCGCTTCGGCGCGCGCCTTTTTCGTGCCCAGCGGCGCGCTTCGCAAATCCTGCAGTGCATGGGCGGCGGCCGCCACATCCGGCTCCGCCCACATCCCGCCGCGATAGAGCCGCTGCGGGTCGCGGGCTGGAATACGCTGCGTCGGGATCGGCACACAGGCGCCCGGCACTTGCAGCGCCCGCGTGCTCGGCTCGTCGCTCATGACCACGGGCGTGCCCAGCAACATTGCCTCGACCAGGGTCAGCCCATAGCCCTCGCCGCGGTGCAGCGACAGCAGCGCGTCCGCCCGGCCGATCAGCGACAGGATCGCATCGAATTCCAGCGCGTCTTCGAGCAGGCAGATATTCGGTGCGCGCAGCCGTGCGCGCAGCGGATGCGCGGCGGGCAGGTTGGAGAGCTTGAGCGTGAGCTGCGCGGAGACGCTTTCCCCAAAAGCCGATTGAAATGCCTCGACCGCGCCGACGACATTCTTGCGCATCAGCGAGGAGTTATAGTCCGCCATGACCAGCACCTCGAAGGGGCTGTCCGCCTCGGTCTTCGGCACCTCCAATGGGGCGTGGCGATAGGGGACCAGATGCGCGGGCACGGCGATCGAGGCGAGGGCGTTTCGGCTCGACACGCTCGGGCTCCAGATCTGGTGAAATAGCGGGGCGTAGTCGGACCAGCGCGACGGCGCGGGGTCGAGCTCGAACAGCCACACGCCGATCCGCGGGCGCTGCGCCAGCCGGGGCGGGGCGAGCGCGACCATGACTTCGGCCGCTTCGACCGGGTTCAGATGCACGATGATCGGACCGCGGCCCGGATCGCGGTCGAACCGCCCAGCGTCCGCCCGCCCGCGCAGATGCGGCGCGGCATCGACGCGAAAAACGCTCCGCCCGATCCGTTCCAAGCCGTCCGCCGTCAGCCGCGCCGCTTCGCCCAATCCGGCGCTGGAGGAGAACAGGCCATAGACCGTGATCGGGTCGTCGGGCTTTGACGGCGGGGGGGCACTCTCGATGCGAAGACCGCGTAACTGCACCAGCCGCTGCCAGGCACGCAGCCGCGCTTTTGCGCGTGGCCAGAGGTGACGCATCAAGCGGTCAACCCGCGCATGATGAAAGAGTGAGAGATGTCGGCAGCCCGGCGTCGGTTGATGGTCGGCCAAGGCGATAGGCGCGCGCGGCCCGACTGACAATGTCTGAGGCGAAGCACTGCGGCGCACACAGTGAGTATCTGCCCCCGGACGCGTGCGCGCTGTTGCGCGCAGGCGTGCGCGCGGCTAGCTCCATTCCACGATGAACCCGGCTGTCGATCCACTCTCCAAAGCAGATGCTGCCAATGACACGCGGCCCTTTCGCAGCCACGCCCAGAACTTCGAGGATGTGGTGCTGTGGAACGCGCTGCGCGATGTGCGCCGTGGCCGCTATGTCGATATCGGTGCCTATGATCCGCTCTATGACTCAGTCTCTGCGGGCTTTGGCGCGCGCGGCTGGACAGGGCTATCCGTCGATCCGCTGCCGGGTCTGAGCCCGCGCTACAAGACGCAGCGGCCCGACACGGAATTTCTGCAGGCGGCCGTCTCCGACCGCTCCGGCCCGCTCATGCTCTCCGTCGTCGACGGCACGGGCCAAAGCGCGATCGGCGGACCGTCGCAGACGCGCGTGGCCGTTCCCGCGACATCGCTGGCGCGCATACTCGACAAGGCGAGCGAATATGGCGCGCAGGAGGTCCACTGGCTGAAGATCGACGTCGAAGGCCACGAACACAACGTCATCGACAGTTGGGGCGACCAGTCGGCGCGGCCTTGGGTCATGTGCGTGGAATGGGACCGCAGCGATCTTGACGCGGTGCCGGACCATCCCAGCTGGCATGCCGGACTGACGCTGCGGGGCTATGAGCTGATCCGCGACGACGGCATCAACCGCTTCTACTGCCATGAAAACCAGCCTGAGCATCGCCGCGTGGGATTGCGCCGCGCGCCGGGGCTGAACGATGGCTTTCTGATAACGCAATATTCCGGCCTGTCGGAACTGCCTGCCGAGCTCGATAGCTTGCGCGACGAACGGGACTCGCTGAACGCGAGCGTCGAGCGGTTGGACGCTTTTGTCGCGTCGCAGAAATTCGCCATCGATGCGGGCAATGAGGCGCAAGGGCATCTTCATGCTGCGATCCGGTCGCGCGACGAAGAACTGTCCAAACTCCGCGATAGCGAAGCCGATCTGCGCGCACAGCTGGAGAAGGCGCGGGACACGCGCAACACGCTTCATGCTGCCACTCTGCGCATGCGGTCCGAGCTGAAAGAGAGACCCGGTAGGCCGAAGACCGCGACAGAGCGAGATGTCGCCGCCGCCAATGCCCGCGCTGAGCGGCTGCGCGCGCGGCTGGTCGTTGCGGAGGACGCGCATCGCGCCGCCATGGACATGATGACCCACGGCGAGCCAGCTGACAGAGAACGGATTGCGGATCTGGAACGCCAGCTCGACCACATGCACCGGGCCCATGATTCCGAACGCGAAAACGCCGCCGGGCTGCAGCTCCATGTTGATGCGCTGCGCGCGCGCGAAGAACACCTCGTCGAGGAGGTCGCGCGGTTCGAGGGCGAACGCGACCGCCTGCTCGGTTCGACCAGCTGGCGCGTCACGACACCACTGCGCGCCACGATCAACGGTATCAAAAAACCCGTCCGCGCCGCGCGCCGTGTGCGGGCGAGCCTGTCGCGTCCCGCACCGACGAAAGATAATCCCAACCCGTCGCGGCTCGGCGCGATCAAGGCCGGTCTGCTCGATTGGGCGGCGGTGCATTGGCGGCGGGACTACAAGCTGCTGCGCCCGCTGCGCATGTTCGTGCTGCGCCGTCCCGCGCTGGGTCGCCGCCTCGCCATGCGGCCGGACCATTGGGACGACAGCTATAAGGAAACCGATCCGTTCGACGCGGATCCCGAACAGACCCAGGCCGTGATTGCGCTGCAGCGCGCGCAGGACCCCAACCCCAATCGCTATCGAGGAGAGGACGGTCCGCAGCGCCCGCGCTCGACCCTCTTCGCGCCATTATCTGACACCCGTAGCCTGACCCGCGAGATCAAGCGCGCCCAGAAGAGCCGCAGGTAGAGCCATGAGTTCGGAAGACTTGCCGGAGCCGGTCGCGCTGCTGACCCATGACTTGTTGTCATTGCCGCCGCGCCCCATCCGCGTCTGGATCGACGGCCAGTGCTTTCAGAGCGCGTCCCGCCTGCGCGGGATCGGGCGCGCCGTGCTGGAAACCATCAGCTTCCTCAAGGCCAATCACCCGGAACTCGATCTGCATCTGTCGCTCAATGCGGCGATGGCGGATGAAGCACTGACGGCGCGCCGCCTGCTCGGCCCACTGCTGGGTCAGGACCACATCCATATCTGGGAAGGTCTCGTCGATACGCCCGAAAGCCAGGCGGGCTATACCGACCTGACGCGTGCGACCGAAGCGATCCTGGCCCACCATGTACGCAGTCTGGGACCGGATGTGATCTGGAGCCCGTCCGTCTTCGAGGGCGGGCATCAGCGTTTTGTCTCGCTGGTCGATCCGCGAGATCTGGGCGTGCCGTCGGTGGTGACATTCCACGACGCCATTCCCTATCGTTTCCGCGACCGCTATCTTGGCGATCCACGCTCCCGCGACGCCTATATGCGCCATCTCGACGGGCTCGGGCACTATACGCTGGCGCTGGCGGTTTCCGAGTTCGCGGCGGCCGAAATGCGCGACATCCATCCACATGTGCCCGTCGTGACCGTGTCGTCCGGCCTGTCGCGCGGCTTTCAGCAGATCGTCGACGACGTGCAGTCGGCGCGCGTCGTGGCCAAGGCCTCGCGCGATCACCATCAGCTGCTCTATGTCGGCGGGCTGGACTGGCGCAAGAATGTACGCGTTGTGATTGATGCTCTGGCGCGACTGCGCGGCGCAAATGGTGAGTGGCGCACGCCCAAGCCCGTGCGACTGAGGCTCGTCGGTGACCAGCCGGGACCAGACGTGGAGCAGCTCGTGGCACGCGCCGAGGAGCTCGGCGTCAGCGACCTACTCGACTTCGACGGCTTTACGACGGACTCCGGCTTGATCACATCCTATCAGGACTGCGACCTCGCCGTGCAGCCGTCCATCATGGAAGGCTTCGGCTTGACGGCATTAGAGGCCATGCGCGCGGGCGCGCCGCTGATCGCGGCACGCGCGGGCGCGCTGCCGGAAGTGGTCGGAGACGCCGCCCTGCTGTTCGACCCGGTCGATGCGGGAGAGCTCGCGGACGGGATCGCGCGCGTGCTGACCGACCCGGAGTTCGCAGATGATCTGCGCCGCCGGGGCCGGGCGCGCTGCGACGTGTTCGACTGGGAAGTGACGGCCGCCCGCGTCGCCAAGGCGATCACCGGTGTGGCGGGTCTGCGCCGCAATAGCCCGCCCGAGCCGCATGCCGCCCGCGCCCGCACCATGTCCCTGCTGCCGAAGCTGGATAAGCGGCGCGTCGCGCCCGACCGTCTGGCCGCTCATCTGGTGGCTGCCGAGGTTCCACAAGACCACGCGCCCCGCATCTTCATCGACGTCACCTCGACGCTCTACGCCAATCACGGCACGGGCATTCAGCGCGTCGTCACCCGCATCGCGCGCGAAGCCTGCGCGCTCTATCCCAATGCGCAACTCGTGATCTGTGACAGCGACAACGGCATGGAGGCCGCGACGATCGACACGAAGGGCCGCCTGCGCACGACCAAGCGCCTGAGCCGCGAGAGAATATTTCCGAGAGCAGGGGACACGGTGCTGCTACTCGACAGCTCCTGGACTTGGCACCAATCGTTCGAGATCGTGATGCGCGACGCGCGCCTGCGCGGGGCGGACGTCATCAGCGTCCTTTATGATCTCGTGCCGATTGCCACCCCGGCTTTCTGTGATGACGGCATGCCCGTCGTGTTCGAGCGCTGGCTGCGCGCGGCACTGCGCTATTCCGACAGCTTCATGTGCATCAGCGAAGCGACCGCATTGGCCTTCCGCGACATGCTGGTGAGCCTCGATCACCCCCATCCTGTGAAGATCGGGCACTGGATGCTAGGCTCGGATTTCGATGACGATCAGCCGATCAGCTCGGGTGAGCACGATCCCAAACGCTTCCTCTCCGTCGCCACGCTTGAGCCGCGCAAGGGTCACGCCGATATCGTCGAGGCGTTTCAACGCCTCTGGGCGGACGGTGTCGATGCGCACCTCACCTTCGTCGGTCGTCCCGGCTGGGGCACGACGGCATTGCAGGAGAGCTTGCGCCAACTGGAAGCGTCCGAGCCGCGCTTTCAGTGGATCAGCGACGCGGACGATGCGCGGCTCGCAGATGAATATGCGCGCGCGGGAACGCTGGTCGCGGCGAGCTACGCCGAAGGCTTCGGCCTGCCGCTGATCGAAGCGGCGCGGCATGGCTGCGCTGTGATTGCGCGCGATATCGAGGTCTTCCGCGAGGTCGAGCCGGGCTTCACCCGCTTCTTCGGCGATGTCGACGGTCTGGTCCGCCATGTGCGCCAGACGGTGGAGACCGGAGAGCTACGTCCCGGCAACACCTCGCATCTGCTGTCCTGGACACAATCGGCGGCGCTGCTCGTCGGGCGGATCATGGATGATGAATTCGCGACCTCCTACGCGCCCGACGAGGAACAGACCTTCCTGCCGCAGAGCGATGACGGGCAGGTGCGCATGGCCGGACCGCTGGAGCCGGAGCACATTTCCGTCTCCCTCGACGTGCTGCCCGCCCATATCGACGCGCCTGTTGCCGGTCATCGCCGCTTCGCCGTGCGGCTTACCAACACGGGCAAGCAGGCGCTGTTCTCGCGCGGGCGGCTGCTGGGCGATCACGCGGTGGCGCTGTCCTATCTGACCTTCGATCACCGCGGGGAACTGCGCCCGCTCGACCCGCCGCGCTCCAAGATCGCCTTTGGATTGGGGCCCGGACAGAGCACGATCCTGCCCGTCGATCTGGCCGAGGACATGATCAGCAATCCTAACATCGACGTCGAATTCGCCGTCGTCCAAGAAGGCGTGGCTTGGTGGCCGCAGCGCGCCGAACTCGACAAGGCGGCGCATGGCTTGAAGGCGAAAGACGCATGAAACACAAGCTGCTGAGCGCCGCGCTGTTCCTCGCCCTCTGCTCCCTCTCCGCATGTTCGGAAGTCCCCGTACTGGACGGCGCCGCCGCCAAAGTCGAGGCGGCCAAGGCGCGCAATGACGGGCCGGCCATCTGGCGCGTGCAGGACGATGATTCCACGCTCTATCTCTACGGCACGGTGCACCTGCTCCCGACGGGCCTCGACTGGCAGCGCGACGACCTGCTCGATGTGTTCAGCGAGGCGGGGACGGTGTTCTTCGAAGCCGATAGCGACGGCACGGCGGGCGCACGCGCACAGGCGCTGGTCACGCGGCGCGGCATGCGCATGGACGGGCTGCGGCTGTCCGATCAGCTCGATGACTATCAGGCCAAGCTGCTCGAGGCCGTCAGCAATAATGGGGGCATACCGCTGGCGCAGCTCGACGCGTTGCAGCCCTGGCTCGCGACCGAACTGCTGACGCTTGCGGCGGCCGAGAGCGCCGGCCTGTCGGCGGACCTCTCGCCAGAGGCCGCACTGCGCTCGCGGGCGCGGAGGCAGGGCAAGAATGTGTTGTTCCTCGAACAGGCCGAGGACCAGATCGCGCCGATCGCGGACCTGCCAGTCGATGTGCAGCTGTCCGTTCTGACCGACACGATGGAGCGGTTCGACGACACACCCGCCATGCTGACGCGCACTGCCAACCGCTGGGCGGAAGGCGATGTGGTCAGTCTTGAACGCGAGCTCACTGGTGCCATGGCCGACGCGCCGCCCGCCTATCTCGACGCCGTTCTGACAAACCGCAATGCCGATTGGGCGCGCCAGCTCGGCGATTGGATGGACGGTGCCGGCACAGCCGTCGCCGTCGTCGGCACGCTGCACCTGCTGGGTGAGAGCAGCCTGATCAGCGAGCTCGAAGAGCAGGGACGGGAGGTGAACCGCTACCTCGCCTTCATGGGCGATGACGTGATCAAGCCCGCGGACGTGCGGCTGACGCCCGTGCCGGGAGGCGAGGAGTAGAGAAGCAGTTTGCGTATACTCGTCCTTCTCCCTTGAGGGAGAAGGTGGCCGACAGGCCGGATGAGGGTGTCGGATATCCGAGAAGCTGTCCCAAATCGAACACCTGACCCGCCCTTCAGGCCCCCTCTCCCTCTAGGGAGAGGGGGAGCTTTTCTACTCTTCGTCTGGCTTCCCTAGAAATCCAGCGCCAAGCCACCGAACACCGCGCGGCCCGGCGACGCGAAGCCAACGATCTGCTGATACTCCTTATCCAGCAGGTTCTCACCGCGCAGGGTGAGCACGATGTTCTCTCCCACCGCATAGGCCGCGCGTCCCGAAACCAGGGTAAAGCTGTCCAGCTCCACCGGCGAGAAGGTCGCGAAATCCGTGTCGAGCTGCGAGCCCGTGTGATCGACCTGCGCGGAGAGCCGCAATGCGTCGGTCGCCTGCCACGCTCCGCTCACGCTTGCCGTAAAGTCGGGACGGCGGATCTCTGTGATGTCGTTTTCTTCAGAGTCGACGAATGTCGCGGAGGCCGAGAACTGCACCGCGTCGAGATCGAGATCCGCTTCCAGCTCCACGCCGCGGCGGGTGGAGTCGGTGTCCAGATTGATGACACTACTGGTGAAGTCGGGATTGAAGAGGGTGGCGATCTCGTTCTCGAGCTCCGACGCGAAGACATCGACCGACAGGTCGAGCGCGCCAAACGCCTGTTCATAGCCGACGCTGACGCCGAGGCTCTCTTCGGGCTGGAGGTCTGCGTTTCCGGTGAAGTTGGAGCCGGGGAAGAAGCCGAACAGCTCGATCAGCGACGGGTTCTTGATGCCCGTGCCGACCGATGCGCGGATGCGGCCATTCCACGGTAGCTGATAGCCCGCGCCCAGGCGCCATGTCGCGCGGTCGGCGAACAGGTCGTTTATGTCGTAGCGCGCAGACGCTGACAGCGTCAGCTCTTCGCCGGTGAAGCGGTAGTCGCCCGCGATGGCCGCCGTGTCGTTCTCTGGCCTCGCGCCTTCCTCGGTGAAGTTGGGCGAGATGCGGTAGGTCTCGCGCTCGATCTCGCCGAGCACGGTGAGGCTGTGCGCGTCGGTGTCGAACCCGGCGACCCAGTTCGCGCCCGTGCGCTCGCCGCGCGTGCGGGTGGCGAAACCGGCGGCGGTGTCGACATCGGTGGACAGATGCTGTGCGATGATCTTGTGATCGAACTGGCCCGTGGCGAAGCGGATGTCGCCGCGCAGCGTGTCGGTTTGCACGGTGATCTCGCTGTCCGTATTGTCGAGGCGGCCGTTGAAATCCGCGTCCTCGTCATATTGGGACACCGTCTCGCTGGAGCCGTATTTCGCATCGAACCGCACAGGCCCAAGTTCGACCGCGTTCAGGCCAACGTTAAGTGACTTGGCGCGCGAACCGTCGCGCTCGCCGTCAAGGCCAGAGACGTCATAGCCCTCGGACGTGAATACCGTGCCGTTCAGCGATAGCGCCGCGCCCGCGACCGGGATGACGGCTCCGACATTGATTTCGCCCGTCTCGCGCGATCCGGCTTCGATGGAGGCTCGGTAACGCTCCGTCGTTTCGCCCGCGCGGGTGATGATGGAGATGACGCCGGAGACCGCGTCGGAGCCGTAGAGCGCGGATTGCTCGCCGCGCAGGAACTCGAC
>CALDUL010000112.1 GCA_937923575.1 uncultured Algimonas sp. | reverse complement strand
GTCCAGACCCGCGCCGTCTGACTGGCACTGTTGAAGGCGGCGGGAGCTTCCCCGAACTCGAAATCCATTTGCGGCCAGCCTCCCTCGCATTTTCATTGCACAGCACCGTTGTGCAATCCATGCGGTCTTTCGGCTGGGCGGTTGGCACGTGGATCTTGTAGTCGAGTAGCGCTCTGACGTGTCTATTGCCGTCGATAGGGTCTAATCCCCAGCTTCTCGCTTCATTTCTCCCACCCCCACCCCTACATCCCACTAATCCCATCCACCCCTCCCTACAAACCCGCACACTCGCACCATCGCCGTTCAGGGCACGGGGGGAGGCATCGCTCTTCCGGTCTGGGCGGCGGGTCGGCTTCCGGTTGGGAGCGGTCGGACCGGGGGTCGCAGCCCCGGGCGCTGTATGTTCACCCTGCAAATCTGGGCGAGCATGCGGGGCGGTCGCTTTCTTCGTGCCGTGGCGGGTGTGCGGTGATGCACGCGCTCGCTCTGGCACAGGGGCTGCCACCATTCCGTTCGGCTGGGCCACTCCAAAGGGCGCGCGCCTTGGATCCGGACGATGTCTCGGGAGAGTGTGCGCAAATAGCGTCCACTCGCCTTCGACAACGCGCGTTCGGAGAGACCGCCTGCATGGGTGGCTTCCGGTTGGGCGGAAGGGGTGGCGGCGCTTTGCGTCAGCGGACCACGGCGCGGGCCTGGCCCTCGCGTAAAATGGTATATCTACTTGTGTATCCATCGCGGGTGCACAGACCCGCGCCCCGTGCCTTTTTCGGTACATGACGCAGCCCGGCCGTGAGCTTCGATCTCCGGCGAGCGTTTTCGCATGTCAGCAAGCATGACGCCCTAGTCGCCCGTCTCTGCATCCGCTAAGCGCCGCGCGACATGACTCCCCTCATCAAGATCTGCGGCCTGGCCCGCGCCGAAGATGTCGCTGCCGCGTGTTCGGCTGGCGCGGACTGGCTCGGCTTTATCGTCGACGCGCCTAGCTCTCGCCGGGTGAGCGTGGGCGATGCGGCAGCGCTGATCGACGGGGTGGACGGTGTGACGGTCGCCGTGACTGTTGACCCGGACGACGCGCTGCTCGACGCCGTCGTCGCTGCGGGCTTCACCCACATTCAGCTGCATGGCGACGAGCCTCTGCCGCGCGTGGCCGAGGTCGCGGCGCGCACCGGGCTGACGGTCATCAAGGCTGTCCCTGTCGCCACGCGCGACGATATCAAGCTCGCGACCGAGTATAGCGGGGCTGCGGATTGGCTCCTGCTCGACGCCAAGGCGCCGAAGGGCGAAACACAGCGCGGCGGGCACGGTCTGCGCTTTGACTGGAGCACCTTGCGCGGCGCGCCTCTGCCGCGGCGATGGGGTCTAGCGGGCGGGCTCAATCCGGGCAATGTGGGCGAAGCGCTGTCGCTGGTGCGCCCGGCTCTGCTGGACACCTCGTCGGGTGTTGAGACGTCCCCGGGCGTGAAGGACGCAGCCAAGATCAGACAATTCGTGGAGACCGTTCGTGGGTAAGATCGACAATCAGATATTTCCGGACGAGCGCGGCCGCTTCGGCGAATTCGGCGGGCGGTTCGTTGCCGAAACACTCATGCCGCCGATCCTGTCGCTGGAGAAAGCCTATGCAGAAGCGAAGGTCGATCCCGCGTTCCAAGCCGAGCTAGCCGACTTCATGGAGCACTATGTCGGTCGCCCCTCCCCGCTCTACTTTGCGGAACGGCTCACAGAAGAGGCTGGCGGCGCGAAAATCTACTTCAAGCGCGACGAGCTGAACCACACCGGCGCGCACAAGATCAACAATTGCATGGGCCAGCTGCTGCTCGCCAAACGCATGGGCAAGAAGCGGATTATCGCGGAGACCGGCGCGGGCCAACACGGCGTCGCGACGGCCACGGTCGCCGCGCGGCTCGGCATGGAATGCATCGTCTATATGGGCGCGGTCGATATCGTGCGGCAAAAGCCCAACGTCTTCCGCATGCGCCTGCTCGGCGCGGAAGTGCGCGCGGTCCATAGCGGCACGGCAACGCTGAAGGACGCGATGAACGAGGCGCTGCGCGACTGGGTCACCAACGTCGCCGACACCTTCTACTGCATCGGAACGGTTGCCGGGCCACACCCCTATCCCGCTATGGTGCGCGACTTTCAGGCTGTCATCGGACACGAGGCGAAAGAGCAGATTATGGAGCGCGAAGACCGCCTGCCCGACGCCGTCGTCGCCTGCATTGGCGGCGGGTCCAACGCCATGGGGCTGTTCCACGCCTTCGTGCCGGACGAGAGCGTCCGGCTGATCGGCGTCGAAGCTGCGGGCAAGGGCGTGAAGTCTGGCCTGCATGCAGCCTCGCTCACGGGCGGCAAGCCCGGCATATTGCACGGCAACCGGACTTATTTGCTGCAAGACGAGGAAGGCCAGATCGCGGACGCGCACAGCATCTCCGCCGGGCTCGACTATCCCGGCATCGGCCCGGAACACGCCTATCTGCACGACATCGGCCGCGCGGAATATGTGAGCGCGACGGATGACGAAGCGCTCGAATGGTTCCAGCGCTGCGCGAAGCTCGAAGGCATCTTGCCCGCGCTCGAGCCCAGCCATGCCATCCCTAGGACAGTAGAGCTCGCTCAGGAACTCGGCGAAGACGGCCTCATCATCATGAACATGTGCGGCCGCGGCGATAAGGACGTCTTCACGATTGCCGACGCGCTGGGCGAAGACATTGCAGCGGGGACGGAGGGGTGACCACTCGACTACAAAACACTTTCGCCAAACCCCGCCCCGCCTTCGTCGCCTACATCATGGGCGGTGATCCGGACCTTGCCGCGTCGCAAACCGTCATGAACGCCCTGCCCGGCGCTGGTGTCGACATCATCGAGCTGGGTTTTCCATTTACCGACCCGATGGCGGATGGGCCAACGATCGAGGAAGCGGGCATTCGCGCGCGCAAGGCGGGGAGCAGCCTGCGGGCCGTACTCGGCATGGCGAAGGCGTTCCGCAAGACCAATACATCCACGCCAATCATCCTTATGGGCTATACAAACCCGGTCTATCATATGGGCTATGCAACGTTCGTGGAGGCGGCTGTCCAAGCGGGCATAGACGGCATGATACTGGTCGATCTGCCGCCCGAAGAGGACGGAGAGCTGCGCGCGCTAATGGATGCGCAGGGGCTGTCACTGATCCGGCTCGCCACACCGACGACGGATGCGGAGCGCCTGCCCAAGGTCGTCTCGGGCAGTTCGGGCTTTGTCTATTACGTCAGCATGACCGGCGTGACGGGCTCTGCGCTATCGAGCGGCGGATCTGTGACCGAGCAAGTCGCGCGGGTGAAAGAGGCGTCCGGCCTGCCAGTCGTTGTCGGCTTCGGCGTCAAGACGCCAGAGCGTGCCGCGGAGATCGCGAGCGTGGCTGACGGTGTGGTCGTGGGTTCCGCCATTGTGGAAACGCTGCACGAGAACGGCGCGGACGCCGCTCTGTCGCTGGTCAAGACACTGGCCGATGCGACCCACGGAACGGCTGACTAAAGCCTGCGCCCGCTTTCGCGGAACCCTTCTCTGGCGTCGGCGTATATTGGGCGAGACCAGTTTCTCCCGGCGCGAAAGCACCGGGAGCAAAAGGAGGCGGCAAGCAGCGATGCTGGCCGCCTCCAGTCGTTTTAAGCCTTGGTCAGT
The DNA here is from genome assembly GCA_937923575.1 of uncultured Algimonas sp. Lineage (GTDB taxonomy): Bacteria > Pseudomonadota > Alphaproteobacteria > Caulobacterales > Maricaulaceae > Litorimonas. Next base: position 1,786 of record CALDUL010000112.1, on the reverse strand, counting down.
CGTCCGATGGATAGGCAGTCGGATCGCCGTTCTTGACACGCGTGAAATGGGCGATGGCCCATTGCTCGCCCGTTGGGAGTTCACCTACGGCTTGGAGCGGTTGTGTGTAGGCGAGTGCGCGTTCGGCGTAGCGAGCGGCATTGTCCGCATCATATTTTGCGCGATAATAGAGCGCGTAGAGATAGAATCCGCCCCGTCCTTCGAACCCTTCCGGAAGCGCCTCGGACAATTGCTCGACCTCGGCCATTATCTCGGCTGCCGTCTCTGTGTTGCCCATCCCCGCATGTTGCAACGCGCGCTCCAGCTTATTGCCGAGCTTCAGCCTGTCGAGCTGCTCATGAGGGCCGAACCGCTTCAGAAGACGGGAATGGGCGCCGTCGATCTGCGCGAGCAGTGGCGACAATTGCTTCGGCGCGTCGGGCTGTTCATTCCAGTAGAAACGTACGGTCTGCGGTAGCCGTACCAGATAGGAAATGCGTTCGGGCAGAAGGCCTTCGCGCAGCAGATCGTCTTCGATCATGGTGACCAGCTTCGCATCCTCCCTCGATCTGCCCGCCGCATCTCCGGCGAATAGAGCCATGGAAGCCCGCATGGACTGCAGGGCGTAACGCCTCTCCCACTCGTCGGGATAACGGGTATCGATATCGGTCTGGAGGGCGATCGCTTCCTCCGTGCGCGCCACGGCACTTTCGCTCTGACCGGCGACGTTGTACTCGTGAGCGACCCCATAGAGGAGGCCGGGCAGCCGGCGTTCCGCTTTGATATTGCCTTCGGATGCGAGCTGCCGAGCGAGCGCTATGGCGTCTTCATGGGCCTGGAAATGTTCATCTCCCCGCTGCAATTTATGGAGGATGCTTGCTCTGTAGGACAGCAGCAGCTGTTTCATGCCAAGCAGTTTTTCGCGAACACGGCCTTCCGAGGTCGGCTCTATGAGAGCAAGTTCGGCCAGCGCGTCCTCGGTCACCGAGAGAGCGGTGTCATATTCCTCCTCATAGATATGCAGCCGAACCAGATGCGTGAGAGAGTATGCAACGACGTAAACGTGATTTTCGATCAGAGTGTCGGGCGTGATCGGCTCCGACGACGGGCCGTAGTCCGGCAGGGACTTGACCACCGCGATCGCCTGCCTGGTCCGCTCAATGTTATCCGAGCGCTTCTCCTTGAGATCCTCCGTTTCGTCAAAACTGGTTTCGGAAACCAACGCCATCAGCTTTTCGCGTGGTGTAATCGCCAGTGTCGAGGCGGCTGCCAATGTCCGCCGCGATGCCGCAAAATCGCCCATGCCCGCTTGTGTGCGGGCCAGCAGCAGGAGATACTGGATGTTCTCGGGGTCGAGCGCGATGGCCTTGCGCGAAGCCTCCAGCGCGATGTCGCCACTTTCCTTTCTGTTCGACGCGAACTCCGCGAGCGCCGCCCAGTCTTCGGCCGTCTCCGCTTCCGCTCGCAGAAGCTCGAGGCCTTGCATCCGTGTCGAGCCGACAGCGATCATCGCGATCGCCTCGCGCTGTGCGTCAGAGCCTTCCTCGAAAACCGACTGCAAGTTGCTGACCGGCGAAGCGCTGTCCTGCAGCAAAGCGAGCAGCGTGTCGGCGTTTTCGGCCGTGATGCGACCAGTCTCGAACATTCGGGAAACCAACTCGGTCGTTGGAAGCGAGGCCGGCTCCCTGTCGAAGACAAACTGATAGAGCCCGAGCGCACCGCCAAGCGTCGCCATCGCAACCAGCCCGGTCCAGAGTACGCGACTCGCCTTCGCCGCGCTGTCCTTCAGCACTGGCGCGAGCGGCGC
>CALDUL010000111.1 GCA_937923575.1 uncultured Algimonas sp. | reverse complement strand
CGCTTTAGGCTGTCCGGGTCGAGGCCCAACTGTTCGGCCTCGCTGCTGATCAGCTTTGCCACCATCGGCACGACTTCCTTGAAAACGCTGCGGCCGTTCTGCGTGAACAGCTTGTCGGTCAGGCCCTTGCGGCCGCGGTCGCCGTGCATGCCGTCGTCTTCGGGCGCGGTGTGGTTGAGGAAGCCGAAATTGTTGCGAATGTTGTTGGAAAATTGCGTGATCAGCTTCGCGCCGATGATTTCCCAATGATCCGCCGGGGCGACATCGTCGCGCTCGACCAGGATCGCCGTCGCGACATCGCCGAAGATGAAGTGACTGTCGCGGTCCTTGAAGTTCAGATGCGCGGTGCAGATCTCCGGGTTGAGCACGAGCACGGATCGGGCCTGCCCACCATAGATCAGCCCGCGTGCGGCCTCGAGCCCGAAGGTGGCCGAGCTACACGCGACGTTCATGTCAAAGCCGAAGCCCGTGATGCCGAGCAGGTCCTGGACTTCGACCGCCACTGCCGGATAGCCGCGCTGCAGGTTGGAACAGGCGACGATGACGGCGTCCACGTCGGAGGCACTGCGCCCGGCCCGTGCCAGCGCGTCCTTCGCGGCTTTCACCGAAATTTCCGCCAGGATCGACGGCTCGTCATTGCCGCGCGCCGGGATGCGCGGGGCCATGATGTCGGGATCCAGGATCGGTTCCTTGGAGAGTACAAAGCGACTCTTGATGCCCGATGCCTTCTCGATGAAGGGTGCGTTGGAATAGTCGAGCGCGTCCAGCCGGCCCGCTTCGATCTCGGCCGCGTTCTGCGCATTCCACTTGTCGACATAGCCGTTGAAGGCGGTGACCAGCTCCTCATTGGAGATCGAGTCGGTCGGCGTGAACAGACCGGTGGAGGCGATAACGGCTTTCATCCTTACGCTCTAACGCGCGCGCCCTGATTAGCAAATGCGCCGATAGGTCAGCAGAACTGTAAATCGCGGGTGTCTGTTATTGACAATCATTCGCAATTGCATCTAGCAGGCGGTGTGATCCATTGCGTCTGCCGATCCATCAACACGCGCCTCGTGGACGAGGCCGCCGCCCACGGCGCGCGTTCGCCCGCTTGCGTGATGAAATATTGCGGCAAGCGATTTAACTGCGGCCAGTGCATCCCCTCTATTGCGGAGCGGCTGGAATGCGTGGTCGGGACCAGCACGGGCACGTCGCCCGCCAGCTTAAGCAGGCGTGACGAAATCGCAGGCGACATTCCCCTCGCCGCGGAGTAGACTGCGCGCAACACTCCCATCTTGCGAGGCACCATGCGCGGCGATCCCGAAACCATCGATTACCTCAATGCGGCGCTCAAGAACGAGCTGACGGCGATCAATCAGTATTTCCTGCATTCGCGCATGCTCAAGGACTGGGGCGTGCACAAGCTGGCGCAGAAGGAGTACGAAGAATCCATCGACGAGATGAACCACGCCGACTGGATCATCGAGCGCATTCTCTTCCTCAACGGCCTGCCGAACCTGCAGGATCTCGGAAAGCTCTTCATTGGCGAGACGGTCGAGGAGATCATCGAGTGCGACCTGAAAATCGAGCACATTGCCATCCCGCTGCTGCGCGACGCGGTCGAGCATGCCGATAAAGTCCGCGACTATGTCACGCGCGATCTCTTCGCCAAGATCCTCGCCAGCGAGGAAGAACATCTCGACTGGCTGGAAACGCAGCAGGAGCAGATCAAGCTCATGGGTATCCAGAACTACATCCAGGCGCAGAGCGTCGGTGGGGATGACGCGGGCTAGGCGGCCCGGACAAGCAGACACCAATCGGGGCGCGGCATGAGCAAGACGATACTGATCACCGGCGCATCGACTGGCATGGGCCGCGACATGGCGGAGCGCTTCTCTCGCGAGGGCTGGAACGTTGCCGCAACCATGCGAAAGCCGGAGCGTGACGGCGCGGAGCTGGCCGCGATGGACGGCGTTCGGACCTATGCGCTGGACGTGACCGACGGGGCGTCTGTGAGCGCGGCGGTCGCGCAGGCGGAAGGCGATTTCGGCGGGATCGACGTGCTGGTCAACAATGCGGGTGTGGGGCTGGTCGGCCCAATGGAGGGCGCTAGCGATGCCCAAGTCGAGCAGCAGCTGGCCGTCAATCTGCATGGCCCCATCCGCGTAATGCGCGCCGTTCTGCCCGGCATGCGCGCGCGGGGTACCGGCGTAATCGTCAACATCACCTCCATCGGCGGGCGGATCACCATGCCGCACAATGCGCTCTACCACGCGATGAAATGGGGGCTGGAAGGCCTTACCGAAGCCCTCGCCTATGAGCTGCGGCCGTTCGGCATTCGATTGAAGGCCGTCGCGCCCGGCGGGGTGAAGACCGACTTCGCCGGCCGTTCGCTGAACCACGCCGATGCCAGTGTGGATCCCGAATACAAACGCCAGCTCGACGCTTTCATCACGGCGGCGACAGGGCGCTCGGACGGCTGGTCCGAACCCTCCGTCGTGTCCGACACGGTCTGGCAAGCGGTCACGGACGGCACGGACCGTATCCGCTATCTCTCCGGCGAGGACGCCAAGGCGATGTGGGCCGGGCGGCAGCAGATGGACGATGATGCTTGGGTCGCCATGATGAGTGAGCGCTTCGGCTTCTAGATCACCCGCCGCGAGATGGTCTCGTCCCGCACATGACAGTCCAGCGCGTGGTCGTTGATCATCCCGACTGCCTGCATGAAGGCGTAGCAGATCACGGGGCCAACGAATTTGAAGCCACGCTTCTTTAGCGCTTTGGACATCGCGTCCGACTCCGCGCTCTTGACCGGCGCGTCGGTGAAGTTCTCCCACTCATTCAGGATCGGCGCGCCGCCGACGAAGCGCCAGAGCCAGTCGGAAAAATCGACGCCCTCGTCTAACATGGCGAGATAGGCGCGCGCATTGCCGATAGTCGCGTCGATCTTCGTGCGCGATCGGATGATGCCGGGATTGTCCATCAGCCGCGCGCGGTCCGCATCCGTGTAATGCGCGATCACGTCCGGATCGAGCCCGTCATAGGCGGCGTAGAAATTGTCGCGTTTTCGTAGAATGGTGATCCACGCCAGCCCCGCTTGCTGACCGTCCAGGATCAGCTTCGCCCAGAGCGCTTTTGGATCATAAACAGGCCGCCCCCAGACATGATCGTGATAATGGCAGTAAAGCCAGTCCCCCGGCGGCACCCAGCCACAGCGCGGCAGGTCGGGATGGTCGTAGTCGGCGGGGACTTCGGTGATGCGGTTCACAACTCCACCCGCATGCCGATGTTGCAACGCTCATAGATCGGGTGCGGGCCTTCGTGGTTCACCACCCAGCCATTGCGCGTATAGAGGCGCAGGGCGGCCTCATTCCGGGTATTGGACAGTAGGAAGAGCGAGTCGAGACCGAGCTCGTTTTTGGCGTGAGTGTGGCAGGCATCCATCAGGATCTGGCCGATGCCGCGACCCTGCGCGCGCGGATCGACGGCCATTTTCGTCAGCTCCCACTGGCCGGCCTTGTCGCCTGACAAATGCGGCTTCAGCGCAACGGCGCCCACGACATCCTCCCCGACATGCGCGGTGAAGACCTGGCCGCCATTCTCGAGATACTTCTCTGGCCGCGCAACCATCTCTTTGTCGCTGTCCTCCAAGTGGTGCATCTGCTCGATCCAGGCGGCATTGAGCGCGGCGAAGCGCGGCAGGCTCGGCGTGTGATTGCGGCGGATTTCGACGGGTGTGTCAGGCAGCGAAGTCATGGCGTCGCTTTGCGCGCGGCTGCCCTATTTCGCAAGCCGTTCGAGATAGCCGACCAATCGCGCCCGGTCCGCCTCCGGCAATTCCGACAGCATCGCCGCCATATTGGCGCGGTCCTGCGCCTGGATGCGCGCGCGTATATCCTGCCCCCGTTCGCTGAGGCGGTAGAGCCGTGCGCGGCCATCGGTCGGACTGGCGCGCTTTTCCAGCAGTCCCTTGCGTAGCAGCCGGTCGAGCGCCGACTGCATGGTCGTCGGCGGCGCGCCGAGATGGGCAGCCACATCGGTCGCGCGCGCATCCGGCGCCTCCGCGAGATAGCGCAGGGTTTGATAGTCCACCGGGTTATAGGGCAGCGGCCGCGCCGACCCATCCGCGCCGCGGACGAGGAAGCGGTTCAATAGACCGTTGACGGCACGGGCCGCGCGAGCGGGATAGTCGATCGATTCAGCCATGACTTGCGTTTATACGACATTCGTTATATTTGCTACGCAGTTCGTAATATATAGGCCTCTCATGTTTCGCACTCTCCTCTTCTCTCTCCTCGCCGCCTGTACGATCTCGGCTTGCGGCGCAGCGGAGCCGCCCGCCACCGCGCCGACACAGCTGAGCCCGCCGCCTCCGCTCGCGGATGACGGTTATGCCGAGCTCGTGATCCGGGCCGACTTTCCCGGCACACCGTCGGAAGTCCGCGCCTTTCTCGATGATGGCAACAAGATCATCTACGCCATGCCGACGACCGAGAACATCTCGCGGCCGAAGGACTTTCAGTTGACGAAGGGCGAGAGCTGGACGGAAACTGGCGCGGAACGCATATTGGAGTTTGAGGACGGCCATTACACATTTGAACGCGTCATCGGCCACGCGCCGGAGCGGTTTGAATATCAAGTCTGGGGCTTCACCTCGGCTAATGGGCGCAATGTTGATCACATCCACGGCATCCAGGAATTGCGCGCAGACCCCAATGGCGGGACCGACTTCATCTGGACCTATAAAGTCATGCCGACGGCCGGATGGAAGAAGCCTTTCGTGCAGCGCTTCGTCGACAGCGATGTGCGCGAGCTGCTCCAGACCGCGACCGACCGCGTGGCTGCGCAAGCTCGAGAGGAGATGACGCCGTGATCTACGCCATCGGCCACCCTGTCATGACGCGAAAGACGTATGGCCTGACGCTCTAATCTTTGCGGGGCGCGGCGCGACAACCGATAACGGCTTCGCTATCAGGAGGCCGAACATGAAGAAGTCAGAGAAGATCGAAGTCCGCGTCAGCCACGAGGAGAAACAGCGCCTGTCCGGCATTGCCGAGACGCGCGGCCTCTCCGTGTCGGAACTGATCCGAGACGCCGTCGCAGAAGAAATCGGCACGGTTCCGCATGTGCCGCGCTGGCCCGGCTACGCCGCGATTGCGGCGGGCGTGCTGGCGGCGGCTGCGCTGGCGGTGGGCTTGGCAAAGCCGAGCGCGTCGGGCGCAACGCTCAACACGCGCGCACCCATTGTTTCGCTATACGCCAATACGGGCGGCGCGTCCCACGAGACGGCGCTGTCGCGCTCCGCCAACCCGTTCACCATGGCCAGGGAAAACGGACAGTTGATCCGCGTCTCCGCCACGCCCGGCAAGTCCAAGGACGGGATTACGCCGGTCGCGTTCGAGGTCTGCGCGATGGTCGACGATACATGCGAGGCCACGGAGACATTCGCGCTGAGCGCTGTGACGGACCAGCACCGCGCATCGCGGCGGTTCGACTTCGGTGGAGACGAAGTCGTCGTGCAGGTCCAGGCGAAATCGGCACAGGTAAAGACGCAGGCCGCGCCCTGACCGGAGGCCGCCGCCGCTGCGCGTCTTACTGCACCGGCTCTCCGTTGATCCCCGTCGGCATAGTCCCTCCGACAACGACCGTACCGTGGCCCAGCGCTTCGACCGGATGCCAGCCGAGATCGTCATATTCGGTCTCGGTCGGGCCATACTCGGACCGCAACCGCATCAGATGCTCGCGCGCCGCGTAGTATTCGCGCAGCTCCGCCTCGCCCGCGTCCTCGTCCAGATCGATTTGCGTGCGCGCTTTCTTCAGCCGCGCTTCTGCGACCGTCAGATCTCGCAGCCGCGCCTCCGCCTTGTCATCCGGAGAGACATAGCCCGGAGCGCTCGCACAAGCCGTCAGCAGGAGCGCCGCAATCAGAATAGACAATCTAGTCATCGGTCCCCACCACGCTTTTCATGATCTGCACGGAAGCATCCCGCAACGTCGGGCTCTCGGTCGCCTCGCGCAGGCGGTCGATCCGCACCAGCGCCATCGCGAGATTGCCGTGTACATGCAGCACCTTGCCGACGGCGCGCTCTCCCGCCTTGATGCTGTCCCCGACTTCCGCCGGACCCGACAGCACCAGCCCCCGCATGCGCTTTCTGACAGAACCCATGCGCTTCATCCGCGACACGACCTCTTGGCCGACGAAGCAGCCCTTGGCGTAGTCCACCCCGTTCAGCTGATCCATGCAGGCGTCCATGGGAAAGGTAGAGACCGGCCCGAAATCCCACTCGCTATCGGGCACGCCGAGGCTCAGCCGATGCGCGTTATAATCTCCCGCGCCCGCGCTCATCGCCGCCCCCACCGTGCGGTGACCGAGCGAAGGATGGCGCGGATCGACATGGCCCGGCGCATCGTCATCCATGTCCCAGAGCACGTGAACCGGATGGCTATCCGACACATCCTCGATCGTGATCGGCGCGCGCAGCCGATACATCGACAGGCGCTTCTGCAGCCCCGGTCCCATGGCTTCGGTCGTGTCCAGCAACAGGGCGTCGCCCGCCCCCGCACCCGCGTCTGTTACAAAGAAATCCGCGATGATCTTGCCCTGCGGCGTCAGCAGCGCAGCAAAAGTCACGGGGCCAGACAGCGCATTGGTGATCAACCCATCCAGCCAGCCGCGCACGCCCTCTCCCGAAAGGCGCAAGACGGTGCGAGGACGGCGGATGATCGGCATGATCGCAGGTTAGTCACGCCGCCGCTCACCCGCAAGCACCTCTACAGCAATAGCTCGTCCACCAGCGTCCAGAACGGTCCGTCGAACATTGCGGTGGCGTCGATGAGGTCGAGGGTGGGCTCGACTTCGGAGACGGGTTGCACTTCGGCTTTTGGCGC
>CALDUL010000110.1 GCA_937923575.1 uncultured Algimonas sp. | reverse complement strand
CCGGACTGCAGATTGGACAGGCGGCGCGAAGCACCGGCTGCCAGACCCGCGACACCGTTGGGGCCAAAGCGGTCCACGATATTGACGTCCACGACCTTCCAGAAGAAGTCGCCGAGCCCCCTCGCCCACCGCACGATGGTCGCGTCGTAGATCTCGTCGATATACCACTTATTGAGCAGGAAATTGTAGATCGGCGAGCCGCCGGTCTCCTCGACCTTGGCGATCTGACGGCGCGTGCCGTTGTCACGGTACATGAAGAAGGCAATGACCAGTCCGGTGATGGACGCGATCAGCGGAGACCACAGGACCCAGAGCGGATATTTGTGTCCGCCACCATAGTCGCCCTCATAGCCTTCCGCCGCCGCATAGAGGTTCGTCGGCGCAAGCTCGGCATGGCTGCCACCCGGCAGTGCGCCGTGCCAAAATCCGTTCACACCGTAAATGAAGGGCTTGTAGAAGATCGCACCCGCAAAGATCGCGCCGAGGCTGAGCACGACCAGCGGCACGCGCATGTTCCATGGACTCTCATGGGCTTCGTCGAAGTATTTCTGCTTTCCGCGGTGCTCGCCGTGGAAGGTCATGAAGATCAGACGCCAGCTGTAGAAGCTCGTCATCAGCGCGGCGACCAGACCCATCCAGAAGGCAAAGACAGCGGCAGAGCCCATGGAACTGACGCCGTCATAGGCGGCTTCGATGACTGCATCCTTGGAGAAGAAGCCCGCGAAGCCGATGGTCGTGGTCGGAATGCCGATACCCGTGATGGCCAGCGTGCCGAGGATCATCACGGCATAGGTCCACGGGATCTTGCGGCGCAGACCACCCATCTGGCGCATGTCCTGCTGATGGTGTAGCGCATGGATGACCGAACCCGCTCCGAGGAAGAGCAGCGCCTTGAAAAAGGCGTGGGTAAAGAGGTGGAACATGGCCGCATTGTAGGCGCCGACGCCCGCCGCGAAGAACATGTAGCCCAGCTGCGAACAGGTCGAATAGGCAATGACGCGCTTGATGTCGTTCTGGACCAGACCGACTGTTGCGGCGAAAAAGGCAGTGAACGCGCCGAGTGCTGTGATGAAACCGGAGGTCACGGGTGCGGCCTCGAAAATCGGGTGGGCGCGGCAGACCAGGAATACACCGGCTGTCACCATGGTCGCGGCATGGATCAGTGCGGAGACCGGCGTCGGGCCTTCCATCGCGTCGGGAAGCCAGACGTGCAGAACGAACTGCGCAGACTTGCCCATTGCGCCGATGAACAACAGCATGGCTATCAACTCCATGGCGTTGACCTCCATGCCGAGGAAGCCGAGCTCCAGCGCTTCCTTGCCCTGGAGCGCGGCGAACACCTCATCATATTGGACGGAGCCGGTGACCATGAAGACGGTGAAGATGCCGAGTGCGAGGCCGACATCGCCAACGCGGTTCGTCACGAAGGCTTTGATTGCGGCGGCGTTGGCTGATGGCTTTTTGTAGTAATAGCCGATGAGCAGGTAACTCGCGAGGCCGACGCCTTCCCAGCCAAAGAACAGCTGGATGAAGTTGTCCGATGTGACCAGCATCAGCATGGCGAAGGTGAAGAGCGACAGATAGGCGAAGAAGCGCGGCTTGTATGGATCCTCCTCCATATAGCCCCAGCTGTAGAGGTGCACGAGCGCGGACACGGTGTTCACGACAATCAGCATGATCGCGGTCAGCGTATCGATGCGCAGTGCCCAATCCGCTTTCAGCCCACCAATGTCCATCCAGCGCATGATCTGAATCGTCTCGTCCGGCGCGGAACCGAACGCGACGCCGTAAAAGGCGACCCAGGACAGGACGGCGCAAAGGATCAGCAGACCCGTGGTCAGCGCCATGCTCGCCCGCTCCGGCAGGCGCGACGCACCGAAACCGGTACCCGCGACGCCGGCGATGAACGCGCCGAGCAGCGGAAGGAATACGATAGCCAGATAGATCACTGCGCTAGCCCTTCATCAGATCGACGGATTCGACATCGATATTGCCGCGATTACGGAAGAACACGACGAGGATGGCGAGACCAACAGCGGCTTCGGCAGCCGCAACGGTGAGAATGAAGAGCGAGAAGATCTGACCATCGATCATCTCCACACCCGGCGCGGGCGCCATGTGGGTGGAGAAGGCAACGAAATTGATGTTTACCGCCAGCAGGATGAGCTCGACGCACATCAGGATGACGATGACGTTCTTCCTGTTTACGAAGATACCGAACACGCCGATGACGAACAGCACGGCGGCCACGATCAGATAGTGGTGCAAACCAATTAGCATTCTTCCCTCCAGCCTCGGCGCGCGCGCCTAGCCCAGCCCCTGCCCTGGTTCGATTTCGACCAGCTCGACACCGTCCTCGCGCGTGCGAGCCATCTGGTCGACGGCGTTCTGACGACGGACGCCGTCACGCTCGCGCAGGGTCAGCACGATCGCGCCGATCATGGCGACGAGCAGGACAAAACCGGCCGCTTCGAAAACGCCCGCATATTTGGTGTAGAGTACCGCGCCGAAAGCTTCGAGATTGCTCTGATCCGGATCGAGCGGTGTGAGAGCTCGGCCACCATCCGTGAAGTAAGCAGCGCCCACGGTAATCATCTGCAGTAGCAGGATGACGGCTACGATGCCGCCCGCTGGAATATATTTCACGAACCCCGACTTTAGCTCAGCAAAGTCCACGTCCAGCATCATCACGACGAACAGGAACAGGACGGCGACAGCGCCGACATAGACCATGACCAACAGCAGGGCGAGAAACTCCGCGCCCATCAGGATGAAGAGCCCGGCCGCGCTGAAAAACGTCAGGATCAGGAACATCACGGAGTGCACGGGGTTCTTGCTCACCACCACCATGAAGGCGGCGGCGATGGCGGTCGCGGCAAGGATGTAAAAGGCGATGGCAGCCGTCACTTTATGTCCCTTTTTGGGTGGCTCATTTGGCTTCGCATGGCAGCACCTGTGAAAGGCGCTGAGATGAATCGCGCCCCCTTAACGGTAGGGTGCGTCCATGGCTAGGTTCTTGGCGATCTCGGTCTCCCACCTGTCCCCATTGGCGAGCAGCTTTTCCTTGTCATAGTAAAGCTCCTCCCGGGTCTCGGTGGAAAACTCGTAATTGGGTCCTTCGACGATGGCATCGACGGGGCACGCTTCCTGGCAAAGCCCGCAATAGATGCACTTCACCATGTCGATGTCATAGCGCGTCGTGCGGCGCGAACCGTCCGGGCGCGGCTCGGCCTCGATTATAATCGCTTGCGCCGGACAGATGGCTTCGCACAGCTTGCAGGCGATGCAGCGTTCTTCGCCGGATGCATAGCGGCGCAGCACATGCTCACCGCGGAAACGCGGACTCATCGGCCCTTTCTCAAACGGATAGTTCACCGTCACCTTCGGGCGGAAGAAGAAGCGCATGGCCAGACCAAAGGCCTGCACGAACTCCACGAGCAAAGCACCGCGGATGAATTGCTTTAGGCGGCTCACAGCGTAGCTCCCGAGAAGACGACGACGCCCGACACGACCAAAACGGCAACGAGCGAAGTCGGCAGGAACACCTTCCAGCCCAAGCGCATCAGCTGGTCATAACGGTAACGCGGCACGATGGCCTTCACCATGGCGAACATGAAGAAGATGAAAGCGGTCTTCAGGAAGAACCAGAAAACGCCCGGCAGAAACTGGAAACCCACGTCGATAGGCGCGTGCCAGCCACCCAGGAAAAGGATGGTCATCATCGCGCTCAACAGCATGATGTTCACATACTCGCCAAAGAAGAACATCAGGAACGGCGTGGAGGAATACTCGACCTGGTAGCCAGCCACGAGCTCGCTTTCCGCTTCGGGCAGATCGAACGGCGGACGGTTCGTTTCCGCCAATGCGCTGATAAAGAAGAGCACGCCCATATAGAACAGGATCGGGATCAGGATGATGCCGAGTAGGCCGAACTTCCCGACAAAGCCGAAATTGAACATGTTCCAGTTCCAGAAACCGCCGTCTTGTGTGTTCACAATTTCCGTCAGGTTCATCGACCCGGTCACGAAAATGACCGTCAGGATGATGAAGCCGATCGAGACCTCATAGCTCACCATCTGCGCAGCCGAGCGCAGTGCGCCCATGAAAGGATATTTCGAGTTGGACGCCCATCCGCCGATCATGATGCCGTAAACGCCAAGCGAACTGATCGCGAGGACGTAGAGGACGCCGATATTGATGTTGGAGATGACCCAACCCGGCGCGACCGGGATCACCGCCCAGGCGAGAAACGCCATGACCAGCGTGATCAGCGGAGCGAGGATGAAGAGGAACTTGTCCGAGCCCGCCGGAATGACGATCTCCTTGAAGAAGAACTTCAGCGCATCCGCAATCGTCTGCAACAGGCCGAAAGCACCCACGACATTCGGCCCGCGGCGCATCTGCACGGCCGCCCAGATTTTACGATCTGCTAGCACGAGCGCAGCCACGAGCAGCGCGAGAACGATAACGAAACCAAGCACTTGTAGAAGCTTTAGCGTCAGCCAAAGCCCCCAATTCGCGACACCGTCATCGCCAAGCACGGCGGCCGGCACATCGGCGGCGGCCTGCACGACGGGCTGCGCCGCCTGCAGGAACGGTAGTGTGACCAGATCGATCATTCCGCGGCCTCGCCGTAAACTTGCGACTTCTCTTCGATAACGCGCGAACAGTCGGCCATGACTTCGGATGCACGCGCGATCGGATTGGTGAAGTAGAAATCCGTCACCGGGCTCTGCAGCACGGCTGTCGACAGCACGCCTTCCGCGCCGAGCGCAGAAATATCAAATCCTGCCGCGCTCATCGCGCCAGGCGCGTAGCCCATGGCACCAAAACTCGGATGGGCCTCGATGAGTGCGTCGCGAAGCTGTGATAGCGAATCGAATGGCAGCACGCGGTCGACCGAAGACGACAGCGCGCGAATGATGGCCCAGTCTTCTTTGGCCAGACCCTTGGGCGGCGTGGCGCGCATGCCCATTTGCACGCGGCCTTCGGTGTTGACGTAGAGCCCGTCTTTTTCCGTATAGGCGCAGCCCGGCAAGATAATGTCGGCGACCTTCGCGCCCGCATCGCCGTGGTGGCCCTGGTAGATAACGAAAGGCTTCTCGAGGCCCGTCGTATCGATCTCGTCCGCGCCCAGCAGATAGAGCGTGTCGATATCGCCCGCGCGTGCGGCGGAGAGGATGTCGACCGTGCTCTTGCCGCCCTCGCCCGGGACGAAGCCCATATCCAGCCCGCCCACGCGCGCAGCCGCGCCGTGCAGCACGTTGAAACCGTTCCAGCCCTCGCGCACGAAGCTCGTGCCTTTCATCAATTCGCCCAGCGCGCGGAGCAGAGCCAGACCACCCGCACCCACCAGCGCGCCTGCGCCGACGATGATCATCGGGTTCTTGGCGGCCTTCAGTGCTTTGGCAAAACCTGAACGCGAGCGGCTAAACGCGGCAATGTCCGCAGCCGTCTGCCCGACGTTCATATAGTCGTAAGTCAGATCCACGTCGGCGCCGAGCATACCGACCTCAAGCTCGCCCGTAATCCAGCGCTTGCGGATGCGCGCATTGACGATCGGCGCTTCCATGCGCGGGTTCGTCCCGACAAGTAAAATTGCGTCGGCTTCGTCGATGCCGGCGATAGTGGAGTTGAACAGATAGCTCTCGCGCAATCCCGCGCCAATCAGGCTTCCGTCCTGACGGCAGTCGATGTGACGCACGCCGAGCGAGCTCATCAGCGACTTCAGCGCGAACATGCTCTCCGCGTCGCAGAGATCACCGGCAATCGCGCCAATGCGGTCCGGGTCGCCCTTGAGCTTCACCGCGGCCAGAGCGATCGCTTCGTCCCATGCGGCGGGGCGAAGACGGCCATTGTCGCGAATGAACGGGCGATCCAAACGCTGGCGTGCAAGCCCATCCCATACGAAGCGTGTCTTATCTGAAATCCACTCTTCATTCACATCGTCATTCTCGACGGGCAGGAT
>CALDUL010000109.1 GCA_937923575.1 uncultured Algimonas sp. | reverse complement strand
GACTGGCGCGTGCAGGTTCTCAAAACCACGGGCGATCAGATCAAGGGTGAGCTCAAGGACTTCGGCGGCAAGGGGCTGTTCACGCGCGAGCTCGAAGAGGCGCTGCTTGACGGGCGCATCGATCTGGCGGTCCATTCCATGAAGGACGTGCCCACCGTAGGGCATGAGCGGCTGGTCATTCCGGCCGTGCTGACGCGCGAAGATCCGCGCGATGCCTTTATCTCGCTGGAGCACGCCTCCATCGATACGCTGCCCGAAGGCGCGCTGGTGGGAACAGCGAGCCTGCGCCGCCGCGCGCAGCTCTCCGCGCTCCGGCCCGATATCCGCTTCTGCCTGCTGCGCGGCAATGTGCAGACCCGGTTACGAAAGCTGGGCGAGGGGGTGTGCGAAGCGACTTTTCTCGCCGTGGCCGGGCTGAACCGGCTGGAGGCGCAGGCGCGCATCACACAGGCCGTCCCGACGGAGCTCATGCTGCCCGCGCCCGCGCAAGGCGTCATCGGGATCGAAATGCGGCGCGACGACACGGACTTGCGCGCGGTCATCGCGGGCCTGAACGACCGCGCGTCGGAGCTCGCCATCACGACAGAGCGCGCATTTCTGCGAGCGCTGGACGGTTCCTGCCGCACGCCGATTGCCGCACTGGCCGAGCTGCGCGCTGGCGTTCTCGGCTTTCGCGGCGAAGTGCTGAGCCATGACGGTCAAATGCGCTTCGATTGCGCGGATGGGCGCGCGGTGCAAACGGTCGGCGAAGCCTATGACTTCGGCTTCGTCTTGGGCGAGACGTTGCGGACCGAGATCGACGGACGGATCACGTTTGACGAATAAACGACCGAAAGTCTGGATTACGCGCACGCAACCCGGAGCCGCTGCCAGCGAAGTGTTGTGGCGGGAGGCTGGCTTCGATGCGGTGGCAGCACCGCTGCTGACACTGCAGCCCGCGACGGATTTCGACCCCATCCCAGACGACGCAGAGCTCATCTTCACCTCGGCCAATGGAGTTCGCTTCTGCCCCGATATTGCGCGCGACCGCCGGGTCTATTGCATCGGGCCCGCGACCGCTGAGGCCGCGCATGATGCGGGGTTCGACGATGTCCGCTTTGGTGTCGGCGACTGGAGGGATATGCTGCAAGTCATTGAAAAGTCAGACGCACCTATCGTTCATATCAGTGGACGCCATGTGCGGGGCCGGGTCAGCGAGACCTTGCAGGCGCGCGGGCGTGACGCGTCTCGCCGCGTGGTCTACGGTTCCGATCCGGTCACTGACTGGCCCACGGCACCGGACGGCTACCATCTGGCTTGCCTCTACTCGCCCTTGGCGTCGCAGACCCTGGCAGAGCTGCCGGATCGACCCATGCCCGCCTATCTTGTCGCGCTGAGCCGGGCCGTGGCTGCACCCGTAACGGAGCGCTTTTTCGACTGCCGCGTATTTGTAGCAGACGTGCCGACGGATGGTGCGATGATCGACGCCGCGCGAATTGCCGTGAGCGCGACCAAGGGGTAGAGCGCTCACATGATGGCTTCAGACATCGACGATGATCGCAATGAATTGGGAGAGCTGGTGACAGACGCTTCGGAGGATATCGAGGTGGTCCAGCCGGAATCGGAGCATGATCCGGAGCATGATCCGGAGCCCGTCGTCGACGATCTGCCGATGCGCAAACGTCCGCTCTGGCCCTTGTTACTGCTCGGCGGCGCACTGCTGGGCTTTGGCGCGTCTTTTGCGGCGAGCTATTACACACGCCCGGCTGCAGTCGATGTGAGCGGCTTGGAAGCCGAAGTCGCCACGCTACGCAGCCAGATTGGTGCAATGCAGGCCGAACGTCGCGCGCAGCCCGATCTGTCGTCGCAGCTCGCGGCGCTACAGACGCGGGTCGAGCGCTTGGCCGCGCAGTCGCAGCAAGATGCTGTTCCCGCTGCTGAACCCGTCGACCTCTCAGACCTTGAGGCACGGCTGGACACGTTGGAAAACCGCGGGTCACCGGAAATCGACGAGGCATTGGTGACGCGCCTGGAAACGTTGCAAGCCGAAGGGCTGCCGATGGAACTCTCTGATATCGAGGCCATGCAGCGCCAGATCGACTCACTGGCCGACCGGCTGATGCGTCTGGAAGATGCTCCGCGCGACCAGAGCGATGTAAAGGCGCTCAGGGCAGAGATCGAGGGATTGCAGTCCCGCATGGACGAAAAAGCCACGGACATGTCCGTGAGCGAAGCGCCGGTCACGACCCTCCCCATACCCGTCGATCCCGATAGCCTGCCGCGCTTCCCGGCAGATCGACTGCGCGCGGGGGCGGCGGAGCTGGCGGGCGAGGGCTTTATTCGGCGGTCGTTGTCCCGCCACGTTCGCGTCAAGGATGAGGGCAGCGCCGAAGTACTGATCGGGGAGGTCGAAACCGCGATGGACGCGGGCGACGTCCAGGCGGCAATCGCTGCGTTCGATCAACTGCCCGACGCGCTGCGCAATGTCGCACGCGGCTGGCGGGCAGAAATGGAGGACTACGTCCGATGATGAAATATGTGATTGCCGCTCTGGTCTTTGTCGCCGTGCTGGCGGGCCTGCTGCTCTTTGTCGGCAACGACGCAACTTTGCTGCTGACCAGCAATGCGGAGGCGGGCGCGCTGGCCTTTCCTCCGATCGAGCTGACCTGGCAGGCCGTGATCCTGATGGCTGCGGCGAGTGTGATCGGGGTCATCGCGCTGTGGTCGATCCTGCTTTGGCTCTATCGACTGCCGCGCCGCCTGAAATCCGGAGTTGGCATGCGCAAGCGCAATCGCGCTATCGATGCCATGGAAGAAGCGCTGATCGCGGGCGCCGAAGGTGATGCCGACCGTGCGCGCAAGGCGTCCGCGCAAGTGCGTAAGCTCGCAGGCTCAACCGATCTGGGTCACATCATCAGTGCGACCGCCGCCGAAGCCTCTGGCGATGTTGAGGAAGCCGCGCTCCATTATGAGGCCATGCTCGACAGCCCGAAGACGCGGCCCACGGGGCAGCGCGGCATTGCCCAGACGAAGCTCGCGACAGGCGATCTGCCGGGTGCGGTCGAGGCCGCGAAAGAGGCGTTTGATTCCAATCCACGCGCGCGCTGGGCATTCGATACGCTGTTCAAGGCGCTGGTTGCGGACTTCCGCTGGACCGAAGCGCGTGACGTGCTGGAAAAGGGCCGCGCGGCCAAGCACATCGGCAATGATGTCCTGCGCCGCCGCCGTGCCGTGCTGCTCGCTGCCGAGGCCGATTACTGGATGGACGAGGGGCAACACGACAAGGCGCTGGAATATGCCCAGTCTGCGCTGAAGGACGCGCCGGACTTCGCCCCGGCCGCTGCCATAGCCGCCCATGAGCTGACCCGTCAGGGCGGGCAGAAGAAGGCGGCCAAGCTGCTGGAGGAAGCTTATGCCCAGCACCCTCATCCGGCGCTGACGACGGCCTATCTCGATCTCTATCCGGGGGAGAGTCTCGACACCCAAGGCAAGCGCATCCGACGTTTTGCCGATTTGGCGCCCAACCACCGCGAAAGCCAACTGCTGATTGCCGCGCACCATTTGCGTGCGGGCAAGGCGGTGGAGGCGTGGTCCAAGCTGTCGCCCATGGTGTCGGGCGGAGACGACGGGGGCACACCGACCGCACGGCTTTGCCTGATGGCAGCCGAAGCCGAACGCGCGCTCGGTAATGAACGCGATGCCCGCATCTGGCTGGAACGCGCGGCGACTGCCCCGCATGAGCTCGATTGGTCAGATCTCGATCCCGAAGGGCCGGGTTTCGACTACACGGCGCAGGACTGGCGCAGGCTGGTCTTCTCTTACGGCGACACGGGCGAGCTGGAGCATCCGCGCGCCGAGCGTCAGGAAGGCGTGCGTCGCCCGACACCAGAACCCGTGCTGGCTGTGGAGGAGAGCGCTGCGCCCGTGGCCAAGCCCGCCGCCGTCGCAGCCCCGGCGAAGATTCCGGTCGTCAAACCCGATGCCGACCTGTCGGATAGGCTCGACAAGCTGCTGGACGGCACGCCTGACTAGTTTGCAGACGTAGCAGTTTTAGGAGCGAGGAGCCGAGGTGGTGCCGCATGGGTGACTTGAACACCCGACCCCCACATTACGAATGTGATGCTCTACCAGCTGAGCTAATGCGGCACGCCAACCCTCGGCGAAGCGCGCCTATAGCGCCGTGAAAAACGCCCCGCAAGACGGTTTTGTCACGGCTTTTCGCGGCGCGCCGAGGCTGTGTTGGCTTGTCCGCCCGGTGAACCGCCTAGCTCACCATCCGCATCAGGAATGAGCCGATAAGATAGCTCTGCAGCCACCAGATCACGATGACGAGGAAGATCGGCGATAGATCGATCTGGCGCATATTGGGCATGATCTTGGCTTGCAGATCGCGGAAGGGGGCGAGCAGGGGCGCGAAGAAACTGCCCAGCTGGCCGTAGATCTGCATGGCCACGCCGCCGCGCTTGATCACATTGAACGCGAATAGATAACCCATGATGATCCAGATGATCAGCAGAAAGGTGATCGCGCTGAGAAACATCGAGATCAGGCCGAGGATAGAAGCACCAAATGTCATGATCGCGACCTAGGGCCGCTCTGCGCGTTGCGCAAGGCAATCCAACGCGGTTTCAGGCGCAGATCACTTACCGCCCACGCGCAGGATCGTCGGCACCTTGTTCTCGATACATTCGATGATCGTGCCCGCGATGTCCTTGCCCGTCGCCGTCTCGATGCCTTGCAGTCCAGGCGAGGAGTTGACCTCCAGGATTTTCGGGCCCGAGTCGGAACGCAGAACGTCCACGCCCGCCACATCCAGCTTCAGGATTTTGGCCGCGCGTATGGCGGATCGGCGCTCTTCCTTGGTGAGCTTGACCTTGGCCACGCTGCCGCCCTGATGGACATTGCTGCGGAAATCGCCAGCCTTGGCCGTGCGCATCATGGCGCCCACGACCTTGCCATTGACGACGAAGCAGCGGATATCCGACCCGCCCGCTTCCTTGACGAATTCCTGGACAAGGAAGTGCGCGTCCAGCCCGCGGAAGGCGTCGATGATGGCCGACGCCGTATTGCGCGTCTCGGCCAGCACGACCCCGCGGCCCTGAGTGCTCTCCAGCAGTTTCACGATGACGGGCGAGCCGCCGACGAGATCAAGGATGCCTTTGTTGTCGCGAGAGCTCTTGGCAAAGGCCGTGACAGGCATGCCGAGACCGTGGGAGCCCAGCAGCTGGTGCGCGAGCAGCTTGTCCCGGCTTTTGCCGATCGCATCCGCCCGGTTAAGCACATAGACGCCCATCGCCTCGAACTGGCGCACGACCGCCATGCCGTAGAATGTGATCGAGGCGCCGATGCGCGGGATGATGGCGTCATAGCGGGGCAGGGGCTTGCCGTTGTAATGGACCTCCGGCTTGTGCGCGTTGATCGCCATATAGCAGCGCGAGGTGTAAATGGTCTCGACCGTGTGGCCGCGCGCTTCTGCCGCCTCGATCATGCGTTTGTTGGAGTAGTTGTTCTTTGATTGCGTCAGGATCCCGATACGCAGTGGGCGCTGCCGCACGGCTGATTTGCGGCGCTTCTTGTAGACGGAATAGTCGAGCTGAGGCTGCAGGAAGCTCTCCGTCGGGCGCACGCTCATATCGTCCTGAATGGCGGAGCGACCCAGCAACATGCGGTAGCCCATGGTCTCGCGATTGGTCAGGCTGATCTCCACGGCCCAGGTCTTTGTGCCGAGCGTGACGTTGGTCTCGATGATATAGCGCAGCTCCTGTCCGCCGTTGGAGCTGGTGACATTGCGCCGGTCCACGACACGAGCGGAGCACACGACCTCCACAGTCGGGTCTTCCGGGTCGGGGTGCATGATGAAGCGCACCTGCGGCTTCGCCTCGGTCCCGAAGGGTTCGATCCGCACGGCGTGCAGCGCGGAGGTCCGCGCGCCGGTGTCGACCTTGGCCTTGATCGCAGGCAGGCCAAGCTCCTCCATGCTCACCCACTCCTCCCAACCGAGGCGCAGAGTGGAGGGCGTAAGCGGAGTCTCTGTCATGCGTATTCCTGCTGCGGCATAGCGTTGCTTGTCGTGAGCGCTTTAAACGCTTAGGCGTTGCCGCCAACGATAAAGACTAAAAAGGGACGTCCCCCGACATGGACACTAACGAACAAAGCGCTCCGGAAGTTGCAGCCATGGCCCGCGAATCCATGGAATATGATGTGGTCATCGTCGGCGCGGGCCCGGCTGGACTGTCGGCCGCGATCCGGCTGAAGCAGAACAACCCCGATATTTCCGTCGTGCTATTGGAAAAAGGCGGCGAGGTCGGCTCACATATTCTGTCGGGTGCTGTATTGGACACGGTAGGGCTGGAGAAGATCTTCCCCGATTTCCGCGATGATGCGTCCTGCCCGATCAATCAGGAAGTCACCTCTGACCATCTGAAGATCCTCGGCCCCGAAGGCGGTTTCCGTTTGCCGAACTTCATCATGCCGCCGCTGATGAGCAATCACGGCAAATATGTCGTCTCCATGGGCGCCGTCGCGCGATGGATGGGCGACAAGGCCGAAGCGCTCGGCGTCGAGATTTTCCCCGGCTTCGCCGCGTCCGAGCTGGTCTATCGCGAAGACGGCAGCCTGAAGGGTGTTGTCGCGGGCGAGGCGGGCCTGCAAAAGGACGCCAGCTCTCAAGACGGCATCAAGGGGCCAAACTACGAGCCCGGCATGGAGCTGCACGGGAAATATGTCTTTCTAGCCGAAGGCGCGCGCGGATCTCTCTCAAAGGTTGCGACTGTCGCCTACAATCTCGACGAGGGTCGCGAGCCGCAGAAATACGGTCTCGGCATGAAAGAGGTCTGGGAAATCGACCCCGCCAAGCATGAGCCGGGCAAGGTCTACCACAGCTCAGGCTGGCCGCTGGGCATGAAGCAAGGAGGAGGTTCCTTCCTCTATCACGCTGAAAACAATCAGGTCTATCTGGGTATGATCGTGGATCTGAACTACAAGAACCCGCATCTCTATCCCTATATGGAGTTCCAGCGCTGGAAGCATCATCCCGATGTGGCCGAAGTGCTCCAAGGCGGAAAGCGCATCAGCTACGGCGCGCGCGTCGTGACGAAGGGCGGCTATCAGTCGATCCCGCAGGCGGCCTTCCCCGGCGGCGCATTGCTGGGCTGCACCATCGGCCTGGTGAACCTGCCGCGCATCAAGGGCAATCACAACGCCATGCTGTCGGGCATTGCGGCCGCCGATGCGGCGACGCGTGCGCTCGCGGCGGGTCGCTCGGCCGATACGCTGCACGACTATGACGACGAGATCCACAATGGCGAGATCGGCGCGGACCTGAAACCCGTGCGCAATGTCGCCGTCTTCAACGGCCGCTTCGGCCCATTCCTCGGGGGCATGCTGCTGGGCGGCATGGATATGTGGATGCAGACGCTCTTCAAATGGAGCCCCTTCGGCACGCTGTCCCACCGCAAGAATGACGCGAAGGCGACCGAGAAAGCGTCCGAGCACAAGCCGATCGACTATCCGAAGCCTGACGGTGTGCTGTCGTTTGACCGCCTGACCAATGTGTCGTTCACGAACACCTATCACGCGGAAAACCAGCCGAGCCACCTGAAGCTGATCGACCCAAGCATTCCGATCGACGTCAACCTGCCGCTCTTCGATGAGCCCGCCCAGCGCTACTGCCCAGCCGGGGTCTATGAGGTCGTGCGCGATCCGGGCGAAGACCCGAAATTCGTGATCAACGCGCAAAACTGCATTCACTGCAAGACATGCGACATCAAGGACCCAAGCGAAAACATTATCTGGACCGTGCCCGA
>CALDUL010000108.1 GCA_937923575.1 uncultured Algimonas sp. | reverse complement strand
TTGGTATTTCATCGCCGTGCTGATGTTCATCTATCTGCCGACCATCTGGTTCGTGACGGACAAGATCATCGAGCCGCGCCTTGGCAAGTGGATGCCCGACGAAAACCAGGCCGAGGAATATGGCCAGGAAGCCAAGCCGCTCACAGATAAGCAGAACAAAGGCCTGCGCCGCGCCGGGCTCGCCATGCTGGGCGTGGTCGCGCTCTGGGCACTCATGACATTCGCCCCCGGTACGCCGCTGCTCAACGACGGCCCCGGCACCGAAGGCCAGGCGTGGTATGTCACCGCGACACCCTTCTTCCGCTCGCTGGTCGCGGGCTTCCTCGTGCTCTTCCTCGCGGCGGGCTGGGCCTATGGCTCGGCCACGGGCGCAATCAAGAGCCACCGCGATCTCGTCGACATGATGGCCGAAGCGATGAAGGACATGGGCTACTACCTCGTGCTCAGCTTCGCCGCAGCCCACTTCGTCGCCATGTTCAACTGGTCGAACCTCGGCCTGATCTCGGCGGTGCACGGCGCGGACGGCATCAAAGCCTCAGGCTTGCCCCTGCCGCTGACGCTCGGCCTGATCGTGCTGTTCACTGGATTGCTCAATTTGTTCGTCGGCAGCGCATCCGCCAAATGGGCGCTGCTCGCCCCCGTGCTCGTGCCCATGCTGATGCTGCTCGGCGTCTCCCCCGAAGGCGCCACAGCCGCCTACCGGGTCGGCGACGGCGCGACCAATATCATCACCCCGCTCATGGTCTATTTCCCGCTCATCCTCGTCTTCGCCCGCCGCTGGAATAAGGATTTCGGCATCGGCAGCCTCACCGCCATGATGATCCCCTACTCGGTCTGGCTGCTGATCACGGGCGTCATCCTCATGGTCGCCTGGATCGCGCTCGGCTTGCCGCTGGGACCGGGCTCGCCTGTGGGGTATGTGTTGCCGGGTTAGCGCGAGCTAATCTCGCATACCTCGACCTGATAGAGTGTCGGGGTATGGTGACGTGTCTTTGAAATGCTCAGGCGCACCGTCTGACCTTTCCGCACGAAGCAGCTTGTCATGCAGCCCCTCGCCATGTCCGTATCGCCTTCAAAGACGACATATCTCTGCCCATCGACCCAGATATAGGCAGGCCGGCTGGAACGCCTGCTTACTGAAGCTGGCTCGATTCGGGTGACTGTTCCGGTCACCGTCGCAATCCATTTACCTGTCGCGAGATTCTCCTGCGCCCCGCTAACCACCCGGTCAGCATCATCATAGATGACCGACGTGCAAACCGACGCGATCACCGCGGCAAGAGTGAGTAGTAGCCAAGGCTGTCTGAACATCGCATTCATGCATGCCGCCACAATTAGTATGGCAGTCAGCGATAGCGAGATCAGGAAGATGCTATTCCCGGCAGCCCGAATATCGGCCACCGTGTAAACTATCTCCGAGACGTCGCACACCCGGACACCCTAGTCGGTCCGAGTTAAGCCGGAGCTAATCTTCCAGCCTTGCGGAACTTGCGCTCATCAAACCAACTCCCCCACCAGCGAGTTCACGCCTGCGCTCGTGACCCGCACCGGGACGATCTGCCCGATCAGCTCCGGGTCGCCCTGGAAGTGCGTTCCCGTTAGATAGGGCGAGCGCCCGAACAGCTGGCCGTCGAGTTTGCCGTGGCCTTCCACCAAGACATCGAGCGTCCGCCCGACCAGCCCTTCGTTCCATTCGCGCTGTTGGGTGTAGAGCAGCTCTTGCAGGCTCTTTAGGCGTTCTGACTTCACCTCTTCGGGCACCTGGTTCGGCAGGGTGGCGCCGGGGGTGCCGGGGCGGGTGGAATATTTGAAGGAAAACGAGCTGGCGTAGCCGATCTCTCGCACGCAGGTCATGGTGGCTTCGAAATCCTCGTCCGTTTCGCCGGGGAAGCCGACGATGAAATCGCCGGACAGGGCGATATTCGGATTGGCCTTTCGGATGCGCGCGATGAGGTCGCGGTAGTGGGCATATGTGTGGTCGCGGTTCATGGCGCGCAGGATGCGGTCGCTGCCCGATTGGATCGGCAGATGCAGATAGGGCATGAGCGTCGGCTCGGTCGCCATAGTCTCGATGAGGTCGTCGTCCATGTCGCGCGGGTGGGAGGTGGTGAAGCGGATGCGGTCGATGCCGCCAATCGTGGCTACATGGCGGATGAGCTGCCCCAGACCCCACTCTTCCCCGTCCGGACCGGGCTGGCTATAGGCGTCCACATTCTGCCCGATCAGCGTGATCTCGCGCACGCCTTGGCGAGCCAGACTGCGGGCTTCGGCGACGATTTGCGAGACCGGGCGGGAGACTTCCGCGCCCCGTGTGTAGGGCACGACGCAGAAGGTGCAGAACTGGTCGCAGCCTTCCTGCACAGTGAGAAACGCGCTGTAGCCCTTGGCGGTGCGGCCCGCAGGCAGCTGGTCGAATTTCTCGATCGTGTCGAATTCGGTTTCCAACACGTCGCCGGATTGGCGGCTTACACGCGCGATCATTTCCGGCAGGCGGTGATAGGTCTGCGGGCCGAGCACCATGTCCACGACCGGGGCGCGGCGTTTGATCTCCGCGCCTTCGGCTTGGGCCACGCAGCCTGCGACGGCGACGGTCATATCGGGCTTGTTGTTCTGCTTGTGCTGGCGAATGCGGCCGAGCTCGGAATAGACTTTCTCCGCCGCCTTCTCCCGAATGTGGCAGGTATTGAGAATGACGAGATCCGCGTGGTCGGGGCTGTCGACGGGCGCGTAGCCGATCGGCGCGAGCACGTCGGCCATGCGCTCGGAATCGTAGACATTCATCTGGCAGCCATAGGTCTTGATGAAGACCGATTTGGTGTTTGCACCTGCGCTGGGCCGAGGCTTGGCGACGACAGGCGCTTCGACGTTTCGGTGGGTGCTAGGCTTTGCGGTCTTCGCAACGGGCACGGGCGGGCGGCCGATATTCAGCCGCGTCCTTGTGCTTCCGTCACGGGACGCGGTTTTATCGCGCGGTGACATGGTGAGCGTGTCCTTCAAGTTCTGGTGCGTCGGTTAGCGAAAGCCGCGCGCGACGTCCACTTCCGCGCTCACGTGCCTGTGATGGACCGCGAGCAAAGCGTGTCTGGTATTTGGACCGTTCGGTCTTCTATAGGGGGTCCATCGCCAATCAGGGCGAACAGCAAACCCCGGCCCCCCGGACAACACCGAAACCGAAAGACCCCCATGAAAGCCCTCATCAAGACAACCCTCATCAGCACCGCCATCGCCTTCGCCGCGCTCGGCACGGTCTCCGCCCCAGCCTTCGCGGCCGACGAGATCAGCTTCGCCGGCGCGACGGCCGAAGCCCCCAACCTCGCCGTTAGCGGCTACGACGTCGTCTCCTACCAGAACGCCGCCGCGCCGTCGGTCGGCGCGTCGCGCTTTGCCGCGCAATATGACGGCGCGACCTATTACTTCAGCAGCCAGGCCAATCTCGATGCCTTCAACGCTGCGCCTGCGACCTATGTCCCGGCCTATGGCGGCTTCTGCGCCTTTGGTGTGTCCAAGGGCAAGAAGTTCGACGCCGACCCGACGGCCTACACGGTGGTCGATGGCCAGCTCTATCTGAACCTGAACCACAAGATCCTGAAGAAATGGCGCAAGAAGCAGGACCGCTATATCGAGCAGGCCGACACCAACTGGCCCGAGATCGAGACAGTGGCCCAGAACGCTCTCTAGGCGGCACATCCCAAACCAACGCCACCCACCCGCCCTTTTCACGGGGCGGGTGCGAGTGTTTGCACAAAGCGCTTAACCCCGCGCGCGTGCGCGGCTAGAGCGCCCGCTATGCCCGCTTATAATCCTTCTGAAACCGAACCCCGCTGGCAGGCCGCGTGGGAGCTCGCCGACTGCTTCACGGCGGACGGCAGCTCCACCAAGCCGAAATACTACGCGCTGGAAATGTTCCCCTACCCCAGCGGCCGCATCCACATGGGCCATGTGCGCAATTACGCCATGGGCGATGTGGTCGCGCGCTTCCGCCGGGCGCAGGGCTTCGAAGTGCTCCACCCCATGGGCTGGGACGCCTTTGGCATGCCGGCGGAAAACGCCGCCATCGAGACGGGCGGCCATCCCAAGGACTGGACCTACGCCAATATCGAGCAGATGAAAGCGCCCCTGAAGCGCTTGGGCTTCGCGCTGGACTGGTCCCGCGAATTCGCGACCTGCGACGTGGAATATTATGAGCAGCAGCAGCGCATATTCCTCGAGTTCTGGAAGCGCGGGCTGGTCTATTCCAAGACGGCGAAAGTGAACTGGGACCCGGTGGACATGACCGTGCTGGCCAATGAGCAGGTGATCGACGGGAAAGGCTGGCGCAGCGGCGCCGTCGTCGAACAGCGCGACATGGAACAGTGGTTCTTCAAGAT
>CALDUL010000107.1 GCA_937923575.1 uncultured Algimonas sp. | reverse complement strand
CTGCGCGCGGCGGGCGCGGTGATCACCGGGACGCTGAACATGGACGAAGGCGCGCTCGGCGCGGTGACGGACAATCCGTGGTTCGGCAGGACGATCAACCCGCTGACTGAGCCGGAAGACGGCAACGATCTCACGCCCGGCGGCAGTTCGGGCGGCAGCGCGGCAGCGGTCGCGGCGGGCTTTTGCAAGGCGGCTTTGGGCACGGATACCATAGGCAGCGTCCGCATTCCCGCCGCCTATTGCGGGCTGTTCGGATACAAGCCGTCACAGGACGCCGCACTGCACCAAGGCGTCATGCCGCTGTCGCCCACGCTGGACACGGCCGGCGTCATCGCTCGCACGTTGAACGACGCCGCAGCGGTGATGGCCGTGTTGTCGGGGCGGTCGTTGGACGGCGGAACAGTTGGCACAGTGCATCGGCTCGACTGGGGTGAGGCCGTCGATTGCGCGCCGGATGTGGCGCGCGCTTTTGCCAAATTCGCCGCGCCGCGGGGTCTGCCGACAACCGATCTCGGCCATTACGACTACGGCCGCTCGCGCCGTCACGCGCTGGTGCTGGCCGAAGTCGAGGGGTTTAAATATCACGCGCGCAGGCTCGCCTCCGCGCCGTCCGGTTTTTCGGATAAGTTCAGGGCCATGCTGGAGTTCGGTCGCGACGCGACGCAAGAGACGATCGACGCCGCCTATGCCCATGTCGACCTGCTGCGCCGGGCCGATCTGCCGGATTTCATACTGATGCCGACCTCGCCGCAGACGGCCTTTGGTTTCGAAGGCCCGGTCCCGGACAACCAAGCCGATTTCACCGCCTTCGCCAATCTCGCCGACCGCCCCGCGATCCAGTTTCCAATCGGAAACAACAGGGACGGCCTGCCCGTCGGCGCGCAGCTGGTCGGGACGCGCGGGCGGGAGGCGGATCTGCTCGCGACCCTGCGGGCGATGCTGGCCGCTTCCTGATTTGCACCGCCTCGGCCCGCGCGCCATAGTGCAGCCGCCCCAGAGGGTTGGGCGAGAGGATTGGGGCGAGCAGAACGGGGTCAAGCCATGTCAGTGAAATTTATTGCCGGCGTCATCGCCGCACTCACACTCGCCGCCTGTTCCGCGCAATCGCAAGATGCGGGGACTGCGCCGGCGATGACCATGGGCAACGGCGTGGACAATCAGATTGAGATCGCCGGTCTCACCCGCGAGGAGGCGGGCACGACCCTGTCCATGGCGCGTGACGGCGCGGCCGATCCTTCGGCCTTTCGCATGAATTCGACCCGTGTCGTCCTGCCGAGCGTGACCACGGCGCAGCCCAGCTGGGTTGTGCTGCATCCGGTGAAAGCGGGTGTGCCGGATGGGGACATCGTCGCGGGCTTCGTACGCGTCGATCAGGGCCGCACCGCGCCCGTCGTGATCGAGACCAACTACCGCGCGGACGCGGGCGACAGCTTTCTCGTCATGTTGCATGAGGACGCGAATGATGACGGCGTGTTCGACTTCGTCTTTCGCGACGACGGCGTGAACGTCGAAGACATCGCCGTGTTCGAGGGCAATGTCATGGTCGCCCATATTCTGACACTGCCGGAATAGGCTCAGCCGAACTCCGGCTTTCGCTTCTCCATGAAGGCGCGGAAGCCTTCGCCGAAATCGTCCGATGAAAAGCCCGCCAGAAATTGCGCGTCGGTCTCCGGTGTGTCGGTGCGCTGGCCTCTGGCGTAGGCATTGATCATCGACTTGGTCACGCGCAGGCTCTGGGGCGACAGCGCGCTCATGTGGCGCGCGTAGTCCATCACGTCGGTCTCCAGCGCGTCGACGCCGACGACCTGGTGCACAAGCCCCATCTTGCGTGCCGGCTTGGCCTTGATGATCCGCGCGGACAGCAGGATATCGCGCGCATGCGCCACGCCGACCGCGTCGATCAGCCGGGCGATGTCGCCAAAGGGATAGACGAGGCCCAGCTTGGCCGGCGTGATGGCGAACCGGGCCGTCGTGTCGGCAAAGCGCATGTCGCAGCACAGCGCCAGTCCGGCCCCGCCGCCGATGCAGGCTCCGCGGATCATCGCAACAGACGGTAGCGGAAAGTCGGCGAGCGCATGGAACGCTGCCTGGATCGAGGCGCTGATCCGCGCGGCCGCCTCCGCAGTCGAATAGAGCGTCTCGAACTCGGAAATATCGGCTCCGGCGGCGAAGTGCTCCCCCGCGCCTGTCACGACCAGCACGCGCAATGCGGGATCGGCGGCAAGCTCGACCAGCACGCCTGGCAGCGCCGCCCACATGGCCGCGGTCAGCGCATTTCGCCGCGCGGGCTGGTTCAGCGTCAGCCGCGCGATGGCGGGTTCGGGCCGGTCGATCTGTAGCATGTCCATGACGCCGCTCTGGTCTTCCAGCTCACCCGCTGTCAACGCATAGACCTTGCAGCCTTCGCCCGTGAAAGGCACAGCGTTCAGAAAGAGCCGGGGACCAGGGGAGGGTGCCATGTCCAACACGACCGTCGTGCTAATCACGCTGATCGGTTATAAATTACTCCTGCTCGGTATCGGGTTCTGGGCGTCGCGGCGCGTGGGCGATGAGAGCGATTTCTTCCTGGCCAGTGGTCGTCAGAGCGGGAAGCAAAGCGGAGATCAGAGCGCGTCTGGAAGCGGAGGCCTCGGCGCGTGGACGGCGGGACTGTCCTATGCGGCGTCGACGTCATCGGCCTGGGTGCTGCTGGGCTTCACCGGGCTGGTTTTCACGCAGGGCGTCGTCGGGCTCTGGCTCGTGCCGGGTATTTTCGGCGGCTATCTGATGACGTGGTTCGTCATGGGTCCGAGGCTGAACGCGGCCACGGCCGAGCGCGGGCACATCACCATAGTCGATTTCATCACAGACGGCCTGCCCCCCGCAACCAAGCGCGCGACGGGCCTGCTCTGTGCCGCGCTGATCCTGTTCTGTTTCATCTTCTATATCTCCAGCCAGTTCCAGGCGGCGGGCGAAGCGCTCGACTCGGTCTTCGGGCTGGGCCTTGTCGAGGCGGTCATCATCGGCGCGGGCGTCATCGTGATCTATTGCCTGCTCGGCGGGTTCTGGGCCGCGAGCGTGACGGACGCGTTGCAGGCAGGCGTGATGATGGTCGCCTGCGTGCTCGTGCCGTTCGCCGCATTGTTTGCGGCTGGCGGACCGACGGCCGTTATCTCGAGCCTCGGTCCCGTCGTGCCGGAGAGCTATTTCAGCGCCACAAACGGTGCGATCGGCATGGCCGGAATCGGCGTCGCGATGGGCTTGTTCGGCACAGGGCTGGGCGCGCTGGGACAGCCGCAGCTGCTCAATCGTATCATGGCCGTGCGCAGTCAGGCGGAGCGCAAGCGCGCCGCAGCGATTACCATTGGCTGGGGGCTGATCATCTATAGCGGGCTGATCACACTGGCCTTTACCGCGCGCGCGCTTCAGCTCGATACGCAGGGCGAACGGCTCTTCTTCGACGCGGCGCAAGCCTACCTCCCCCCGGTCGTGGCGGGGCTGGTCGTGGCCGCCGTGCTCAGCGCGGTCATGAGCACAGTCGACAGCCTGCTACTCGCCGCCGCCTCCGCCGTCTCCCACGACAGCGGGGTCCGCTACGCAAGCCCGAAACGTGCCCTGCTCGCCGGTAGGCTGGCCATGGTCGCCGTCGCCGTGCTGGCGGTCGTGCTCACGCTGACCCTGCCCAAGGATATCTTCAGCCGGGTGCTGTTCTCCTGGGTCGCGCTGGGCGCAGCCTTCGGACCCATCGTTCTGATGCGCTGTCTCGGCAAGCCCGTTGGCGGTTGGTCCGCACCGCTCGCCATCGCCGCAGGCTTTGCCGTCTCGGTCATAGCCTACAACGTCCCCGGTCCCGGCGCAGATGTGGTGGAGAAATGGGTCAGCTGGGGGGTCGGGCTGGTGATATTGGCCATCGGCAGCCGACGCGGCTGAACCCTGCGCCATGCCGTGAATTTCTTCAGCTTCGCGTGAATTGAACTCGGCGCGAGCGTCAAGACAGGCTTCGCATAATGCACCATCCTAATTCACGGCCAGTTGGAGCTGTCCGGAGCGGCGGGCTATGCAGGTTACCCGACGAGCGCGTTCAACACGTCGAATATCGTCGTCGATTTTGATCCGGAAAGAGAGACTCCGAACCAATATCTATTCGAGCGTGAGCGTCTGAACGCACTGGGCTTGTCGCATATCGTCGAGGGAGCCAGTGGTGCGGGGAGGCTGACGGCCGAAGACTAATTGTTATATAACAATCAGTATTTTTCATCCTGTCCTATACGACCATTGCTCAGAGCAATCGAAGCTTTTCAGAGACGGATATCGCGGCGCGGCATTGTCTCTATGGCGACGGCACCTCCGGCGTCGAATATTTAATTCATCCGGCCGAGGGCGACACGCCCATGACGGGTCTGATCACCGGCACAAACGGCGCGGACCATTTTACCTCCACGGATCTGGACGACGTCATCAATGCGGGCGCTGGCGATGACCGAATATATACCGGAGTCGGCAGCGACATCATCGATGCAGGCTCGGGCAATGACACGCTGATCTACCGCGGTGTCGCTGAGGCTGAACATGAGTTCGGACTCCTTTCTCGGCGCGCTGCAGGCGAGCGTGTTCAAAAAAAAGCGCGAGCTGGAGGAGTTCGTGAGGAGTGCGGAGTTCCAGGACACTTACGGCGATCTGACGGACCGCGGCTTTGTTGAGCAGCTCTACCGCAATGTGCTGGACCGGGAGGGCGACGCGGCGGGCGTGGATGCGTTTACCGCAGAGCTGGACGCCGGGCGGCTGACCCGCGCGCAGGTGGTGCTGGACTTCACCGAGAGTTTCGCCTTCGTCGACGCCACAGCCGATGCTGCGCTGGCGTTCAGGAACAGCGTCTTCACCAACCATGCCGACCAACTCGACGGCGGGTCCGGCGACGACGTGCTCTTTGGCGGGCGCGGGGCGGACAGCTTTGCCTTCGATCCGACGGACGGCGGCAGCGACACCGTGCTCGACTTCACGACAGGCGTCGACACGATCGATCTGGGCACCAACGCGGCCTTCGACACGCTCGCGGAGATCACGGCTGTCGGCAGCCAGGAC
>CALDUL010000106.1 GCA_937923575.1 uncultured Algimonas sp. | reverse complement strand
TTGACCATGTCGACATATTCGCCGTTCTGGGCGTCGTAGCCGTAATTGGCCTTGTTGCCGTCCAGCACCTTGCCGACGACCACGGCGCCTTCGACGCCGGCGTTGTCCGCGATCTGGCGCAGCGGGTAGGCGAGAGCGGCTTTGACGATCTCGATACCGGACTGCTCGTCATCATTGACGCCGACCGAGTTGATGAAGCGCGAGGCGCGCAGCAGGGCCGTGCCGCCCCCTGGCACGATGCCTTCTTCGACAGCGGCGCGAGTGGCGTTCAGCGCGTCGTCGACGCGGTCCTTGCGCTCTTTCACTTCGACTTCGGTCGAGCCGCCGACCTTGATCACGGCCACACCACCGGCGAGTTTCGCCAGACGCTCTTGCAGCTTCTCACGGTCGTAGTCGGAGGAGGTGTCTTCCGACTGCTTGCGGATCTGCTCGACGCGGGCCTTGATCTCGCCCTTTTTGCCGGAGCCGTCGACGATGACGGTGTCGTCCTTGGTGATGTGGACGTGCTTGGCGCGGCCCAGATCTTTCAAGGAAACATTCTCCAGCTTGATGCCGAGGTCTTCGGAAATGACCGTGCCGTTGGTCAGGATCGCGATGTCCTGCAGCATGGCCTTGCGACGATCACCAAAGCCGGGCGCTTTGACGGCCGCGATCTTCAGGCCGCCGCGCAGCTTGTTGACCACGAGGGTCGCGAGCGCTTCGCCTTCGATGTCCTCGGCGATGATCAGCAGGGGCTTGCCCGTCTGGACCACGGCTTCGAGGATCGGCAGCATGGCCTGCAGCGAGGACAGCTTGCCTTCGTTCAGCAGGATATAGGGATCGTCGAGCTCGACGCGCATCTTCTCCGGGTCGGTGATGAAGTAGGGCGACAGGTAGCCGCGGTCGAACTGCATGCCTTCGACGACTTCCAGCTCGGTCTCGGCGGTCTTGCCTTCTTCGACCGTGATGACGCCTTCATTGCCGACGCGGGCCATGGCTTCGGCGATCATCTCCCCGATAGCGGCTTCGCCATTGGCCGAAATGGTGCCGACCTGAGCGATCTCTTCCGATTTGGAGA
Organism: uncultured Algimonas sp.; assembly: GCA_937923575.1. Taxonomy (GTDB): domain Bacteria; phylum Pseudomonadota; class Alphaproteobacteria; order Caulobacterales; family Maricaulaceae; genus Litorimonas. The sequence continues at coordinate 10,439 of CALDUL010000106.1, read as the reverse complement.
TCTTCTTGGCCTTCTTCAGCAGGTCTTCAGCGACTTCCTTGGCCGCTTTGTCGATACCACGCTTGAGGTCCATCGGGTTCATGCCAGCGGCAACGCGCTTCAGGCCTTCGCGGACGATGGCTTGGGCGAGCACGGTCGCGGTGGTTGTTCCGTCACCGGCCTTGTCGTTGGTCTTGCTTGCCACTTCGCGCAGCATCTGTGCGCCGAGGTTCTGGTACTTGTCTTCCAGCTCGATTTCCTTGGCGACGGACACGCCGTCCTTGGTCGAGCGAGGCGCGCCGAACGATTTCTCGATGACGACATTGCGGCCCTTGGGGCCGAGGGTGGTTTTGACGGCGTTGGCGAGGATATCGACGCCTTCGAGCATCTTGTCGCGGGCGTCAGAGCCGAATTTGACTTCTTTGGCAGCCATTGTGGTTACTCCAGTGAGTGTATGATGTGGTGTCTAGGAATGGGCCCTGCGGCCCGGGGGCAGGTGGCTTAGCCGACCACGCCCATGATGTCGGATTCCTTCATGATCAGCAGGTCCTTGCCGTCGATCTTGACTTCGGTTCCGCCCCATTTGCCAAACAGGACGCGGTCGCCCTTCTTGACATCCAGTTTGTTGTAGGAACCGTCATCGTTGCGCGTGCCGGGGCCGACGGCGACGACTTTGCCTTCTTGCGGCTTCTCAGTCGCGGTGTCGGGGATGATGATGCCGCCGGCGGTCTTGGTGTCTTCTTTGACACGCTGGACGACTACGCGGTCATGGAGGGGACGAAATTTCATGCGTCTGCTCTCTTCAAAAAGTGGTTTGATACGACTTGGCACTCCTATCGCAGGAGTGCCAGCGCAGCGCATGTATGAAGAGGGTGACAGCCCCGCAAGGCCGCCAAGGCAAAGATTTTTACTTTTGCCGAAGTTTTTGCGGTTGCGGCTGTGCGCGCCTGGAATTGGACGACGCCGCCTATGCGGTTGTCTTAGCCCGCGACGCCAAAGTCAGACGCTCGCGACGCCGCCGCTGGAGATGTTGATCCGCTCGCCGTCGAAGGTCGTCAGGGTGAAGCCATCGAACTGTTCGCGATACGTCAGGCTGTAGTCCTGCAGCAGGCCGATGGCTTGCTGTTCGCCCACGCGCAGACCGTCTGTCCCGTCCGAGCGGTAGTGAACGCCCGCCCAATCGCGACCTAGCGCGACATTGTTCGCGAGCTTGTCGATCTCTCCGCCGATGGTCAGCGCGTCGCCGGTCCAGGGCAGCAACGCATGGCCGTCGCGGCTGGCGACGACGGGATCGGGCAGAACGTAGCTTTCCTCGAAAAACGCCTTCAGCACCGTGCAGCACGCGCCGGCGATGGTGGCGTGTCCGGCCGGGTAGGACGGATGGGTGGGCGAACCCTCGGGGAAAGCCTGCGGCAGCAGATAGGTGCCCCAATTGGCGAAGGTCTGCGCCAACGCATCGCTGTCTGCCAGTTCCTGCGGCAGGCCGTAATCCTGCTCGCCTGTCTTCTGGAAATGCATTCGCCCGCCATAGGCTTCGGGGCGCGCACGGCGGTGGACGAGCCACTTCTGATACCATGCGCCGCTCAGCGCGAGATTACCGGCCTTGGCGACGAGATCGAGAACGTCAGGTCCGCCGAGCGTGGCAAAGGCGGCTTGGGTCGAGGAGGTCGCGTAGGGATTGCCGATGTCGAATGTGCCCGGAATACCCAGTAGGATCAGCGCCGCATTGAGATAGGCCTGGTAGGTGTAGTCGATGTGGACATATTCGCCTAGCGCGCGGGCGTCGCTGATGTAGCGCGGGTTATCCTTGATCAGCGGTTGCGGTGCTTGTCCGAACTGTATGTTCAGCCATTCCTGCGCATCGGTCATGAAATCCGTGCCGGGCGCAGGACAGGGGTAGCGCTGCTCTACGCGCGTATTGCCGTAAGGGACGTCGCGCAGCAAAAATTGCGAAATGTAAGGCCCGACCATATTGCCCGGCTCCAGCCCGCGGAAAACCGTGCCTGTCGTGACCTGTCCACCGACTTTCGGCCCAACGGTCGCGGACAGAGCATTCATGTCGGTGATGGCGGATTGCACCAGGGTATTCGTCCCGAAATCGGCAAAAGGCACGTCGCGGCAGAGCGCTTTCCAATAGAGCTCGGCCATTTCGGCGGCGGTCTCCGCGCCGGTGAATTCAGGGGCTGGGCGCATGACGGTCTTGTGGCTGTCCAGGCCGACCATCTCGAAGCGGTAGGCGGCCTGAGGGCTGACCAGCTTGCGCACGCCGCCCAGCGGGATGGCTTCGAAGTCTGCATTGTCGCGACTGCTCAGTGCGCGCAGAAAAGCGCCGTAGGCCGTCGGATCGACAATGCCGAAACTGTCATGCGGCAGGCCCTTGGAATAGCTGCCGCGATAGTCGGCAAAGCGTCCCTCGTCGCCATTTGTCTCCTGCTGTCCGTAGGTCATCTCCGCCTGTGTGTTGGCGGCGTCGATTCTTAGGGCGAGGGCGTCGGCTTGACGGGTCATGGGAGGGCTTCCGAAGATGGGATGTTGACCCGAGCCGGTTGGCGCGGGTTTGGGGGTCGAGGGCGGCGGTGACGTGACGACGGGTGCGAGCGTGGCCGCGGAGCCGCCGGAGCCGCCGCAAGCGGCAAGGCCGAGCGCAGACGCCGCAGCGCCGCCCTGCAGCACCGAGCGGCGAGACAGGCGCGCCTTCGGACGTGCAGCATTCTTGCAAGACGTCTGCGATGCCGCACGCGCTTTGACGTGATAGCGCGCAATATGTGTGGTTGCGGTCAAAGCGTGTCCTTGTCGGTGTGAACTCGGGCGCGGCCACTACCGAGACGAGGTAAACTTTTCGTGATGTCGTCGGCGGCCGTGCGGTTTTGTCCATCCGACCTCCGAGGGGGCAGTCCGCTTGTCAGCCCGCTTGGCCGCGCCTAGAGCGGCTGCGGGCCATGAACTTCACTTCCGTCACATTCCTGTTCTTTTTCCTGCCGGCTGTGGTCGCGCTTTATTTCGCGCTGCCGTCCGGTGGTGAGAAGCGCGCGCGCAACGGGCTGCTATTGGCCGCGAGCCTGCTGTTCTACGCCTGGGGCGAGGGGACCTATCTGGCGCTGCTGCTGGTCTCCATCGGGATGAACCACGTGCTCAGCCACGCCGTCGCGAAGAACCGCAAGCCGTGGCTCGCTATCGGGATTGCGGCGAACCTCGCCATGCTTGTGGTCTTCAAATATCTGGACCTCATTGTGGACACGGTCGGGCTGACCGACTTCGGCGTTGAAAAGCCGGATGGCGTTCAAGGTATTTTTCGCCTGCCGCTGGGTATTTCCTTCTTCACTTTCCAGGCCATTAGCCTGCTCATAGATGTCGGTCGCGGGAATGCCCCGGCGAAAAACGTTTTCCGAACAGGGCTTTACATCGCCATGTTCCCGCAGCTCGTCGCCGGACCCATCGTGCGCTGGGACGAAATCCGTGTGCAGATCACGGAGCGGTCCGAGACCTGGGACCGCTTCTGCTCCGGCCTGCAGCTGATGATGCTGGGGCTGGCGCAGAAAGTGCTCATCGCGGATGTCGTGGCTGTGGTGGCCGACAATGCATTTGGCGCGGAAGCCGGGAGCCTCTCGGCGGGCGCGGCCTGGCTGGGGCTGGCGGCCTTCACTATCCAGATATTCTACGATTTCGCGGGCTATTCCAACATGGCGATCGGTATGGGCCGCATCTTTGGCTTCGAGCTGCCGCGCAATTTCGAGCATCCCTATAGCGCGTCCTCCTTCCGCGAATTCTGGCGGCGCTGGCACATGACACTGAGCCGCTGGTTCCGCGATTATCTCTACATCCCGCTCGGCGGATCGAGAGAGGGGCGTTTCGCAACCTACCGCAACCTGCTGATTGTCTTCGTCTTATGCGGCTTATGGCACGGCGCGAATTGGACTTTCCTGCTTTGGGGTCTGTGGCACGGCGTTTTCCTGATCGGCGAGCGTGTGGCGCGGCGTACGGGCTTTCCAGCGCTGCCGCGTGTCGTCGGCGTCGCCTATACCGTGCTCTTCGTCGCGCTCGGCTGGGTGCTGTTCCGGGCCGATAGCCTGCCGGACGCGCTGGCTTATTGGGGCGATCTGCTGCCCGGCGAGGGCGCGAGGATCGACGTGCCGGAGACAGCCGTCTACGCCCTCATCATCGGCGCATTTCTGGCGTGGGACCGCACGGCCCGATGGGGTGAGGGGTTGAACCCCGATAGTACCTTGGGTGTGTCCTTGCGCTGGGTCGGCGTGCTCATGCTCGCCGTGCTCTGCTTTGCCGCTGTCGCCTCCTCGACCGTTCAATCCTTCATCTACTTCGTGTTCTAGATGGCTAAAATCGTTCGTAATATCGGCGTCGTCACCCTGCTCGCGGCCTTCACACTGCCCGCGATAGGCTATGCCGTCGGCATGGTGCGCGGCGCGGGCGTCAGCGCGGCGGAGAACCGGCGTCTGTCAGCTTTTCCGAAGTGGTCGGAGGCGGAGACTTTCCGCGGCTATACGGACGACATCGATGCCAATTTGAAGGACAATTTCGGCCTTCGGACGCTGTTGATCGACATCGCGCGCGATGTTCGCGACAACCTTGGCGAGGACCCGCCACTGGTCGTGCGCGGTGAGGATGACTGGCTCTTCCTCGGCCAGACCGGCTATCGCGAGGAGTTCGAGGGGCGCGGCCGCTGGACCGATGCGCGGGTGCAGAGCTGGACGCGGGATCTGCGGGCTGCCGAGGCATTCTTCGCAGCGCGCGATATCCCCTTCGCCGCCGCTATCGCGCCTGACAAGGCGCGCATCTACCCGGACAAATTGCCCGCTGACTGGACCATGGGCGAGCGACGCTTCGCATCATCGCTGCTGCGCGCCATGCAGAGCGCAGGCAGTGACAGTTTCGTCGCGCTAGAGCCCGCCATACTCCGCGCCAAGGATGCGGGAGAACATGTCTACTACCGCCGCGATACCCATTGGTCGCCCTCCGGCAGCTTCGCGGCATCGCAGGTCTGGATGGACGCGATGGGCGAGGACCGTCCGCGCTTCGATGGCGGCGACGTAGATTTGCGGGGCAGGGCGGCGCTGGGCGATCTGGACCGCATGTCAGGCAGTACTCAGTCAGCAGAGCCGCCAGCCATGATGCGGGCCGACCCGAAGCGCGCGGGCTATCGCGTCGTCTTCCCGCATAAGATGGCCAATGGCGATCCGGCGCGCGGCGCGCTGGCAACAAAGACAATTGAAGACGGCATGGACGACGCGTCCGGCACGCTCGTTATCGTCGGGGACAGCTTTGCCGATTTCATGATGCAGCAATTCATGGCGAGTTTCGCGCGCGTGGTGAAAATCCACCAAGGGTCGGAGAGCTTTACCGTCGGTACGGACGAGATCCTGTCTTATGAACCCGACGCCGTGCTTTTCCTCGTCGTGGAGCGGGACGCAGCCCGCAAGGCGAGGCCGATGGTAATCGGACCGAGCCTGGACGCGGACGGCAACGCCTTGGCCTTGCCGCATGAGGCAGCGCCCGCCCGATAGGGCACGATTTGCCGCTATATACGCTTTCGCGGCATCGCTTGCCTTGGTAACGGGGCGCTGATTTGCGGCGGAGTGCCGCGCGAAATATAGAGGGCCGCGGCGGCAGACACGACGCGGCACAGCACGATGACGAAATGGACTCCGTCCTCTTGGCGCGCAAAGCCGGCCAAGCACATCCCGACCGACTATCCAGATGCGGATGCTCTGGCATCTGTCGAGGATACGCTGCGCGGTTATCCGCCGCTGGTCTTCGCTGGCGAAGCGCGGCGCCTGACGGAGAAGCTGGGCGATGTCGCAATGGGCAAGTCTTTCCTGCTGCAGGGCGGTGACTGCGCCGAGAGCTTCAAGGAGTTCCACCCCGACAATCTGCGCGACATGTTCCGCGTCATGATGCAGATGGCCGTCGTGCTGACCTATGGTGCCGGTCAGCCGGTCGTGAAGGTCGGCCGCATCGCCGGGCAATTCGGCAAGCCGCGTTCTTCGCCTGTCGAATTGCGCGACGGCATCGAGCTGCCGAGCTATCGCGGTGACAATATCAACGGCATGGAGTTCTCGCCCGAGAGCCGCACCCCGGACCCGGAGCGCCTCATCAAGGCCTATGGTCAATCGGCAGCGACGCTGAACCTGCTGCGCGCGTTTTCGACCGGCGGCTACGCCAATCTGCGTAACATCCACAAATGGAACCTCGGCTTCATCGCGGGCAGCCAGACGAGCGAGCGCTACACCGAGCTCTGCGACAAGATCACCGAGGCGCTGGACTTCATGGAAGCCTGCGGCGTCACCCCTCAGAGCACGCCGCAGATGGCGTCGACGGAGTACTACACCTCCCACGAAGGTCTGCTTTTGGGCTATGAAGAGGCGATGACCCGGATCGATAGCACCACGGGTCGCTGGTACGACACCTCGGCCCATATGCTCTGGATCGGTAATCGCACGCGCCAGCTCGACCACGCCCATGTCGAATATATGCGTGGCATCGAAAACCCCATCGCGATGAAGATCGGCGAGGGGCTGGAGCCGGACGAGCTGCTGCGCCTGATCGACGTTCTGAACCCGAACAATGTGCCGGGCCGCCTGACGCTCATCGCGCGCTATGGTCACGACAAGGTCGCCAAAGGCCTGCCTATCCTCGCCCGTGCCGTGAAGGCTGCCGGTCGCCATGTCGTCTGGTCCTGCGACCCGATGCACGGCAACACGATCAAGACCGCGTCCGGATACAAGACACGGCCCGTCGACAACATCCTGTCCGAAGTCCGCACCTTCATGCAGGTGCTGCACTCCGAAGGTTGCTGGCCCGGTGGTGTTCACTTCGAAATGACCGGCCAGAACGTGACCGAATGCATCGGCGGTTCGGCCCGCGTTGTGCGCGAGGAAGACCTGTCATCGCGTTACCACACCCATTGCGACCCACGTCTCAACGCCGACCAGGCGCTGGAGCTGGCCTTCATGATCGCAGAGGAGCTGGGCAGCTACCGCAAGGGCGAGGCGGCCAGATTGGCGGGATAGGACCGCTTGCGGAAGTCACCTAGCCGCCGACGGTCGGTGACATATTGGCGATCAGGGCAATGATCATCGCGGGGAAGCTCGCGGCGAACGTCGCGAACAAATAGGCCACGGATAACAGCACCGCCAGTCCGAGTGATACGCCTGCACGGGAATTGTCGAGCTTGGACAAGGGGCCGCGATAGGCTGTCAGCATGTCCAATGCGAAGATGAGCGGGAAGATCATCACGCTCATGGCAAACATGTGTTCTACGGTGAGAGGGAGCAGCAGCACAGGGGTCGTCGCGACGATCAATGCGGTGCTCGGGATCACGGTCGAAAAAACATATCGCAGTCGCAGGACAAAGCCGGGCTGACCGGGGAAGGACCTGAAAAGAAATGCCACCACCGCATAGGTTGGCAGAAAAACGAATGGCAAGAGGACGAAGAGCCATTTGTACATGTCGACGGCGAACTGGCGGTTATCGAGGGTGAATCGATCATCTTCACTGAACGGCGCTTCAGTCTCCATCTGGGTCACCATATGCTCGACCATGGGCGAGGTTTCGCCACCATAGATAAAGCGCATGGCAGCGAGCAGGGCATAGAGCCCCAGCCAGATCCGAAAACTTGGCGTGAAACGCTGTAGCCAGTCGCGATCCCTCGCGGCGTCGAAATAGGCGGCGGGACGGCGAAACAGCGTTCCGATGCTCTTGAGCGCCCTGATGTTCAGCCCGAACATGTCCTCCAGGACGCTGTCGAAGCCCAGACGGCTCGCCCGCGGTTGTGCCTTCACGATTTCCGCTTCCAATGGGTCGATGCTCATAGCCTGCCCCTAAACAAAAAAGCCGCCCCGCGCGAACGGGACGGCTTCTGATTGGTTTTGCAAAGAGACCTAGAGGTCTTTCAGGCCGGCGGATGGCTTGAACTGAGCGGATGTCTTGGCTTTGGACATCATTGGCTTGCCGGTCTGTGGGTTGCGCATTTCGCGCGATGGGCGGTGCTTGGCGACGAATTTGCCAAAGCCGGGCAAGTTCACTTCGTGGCCGTCGCCCTTTTTCAGCTCACCGACGATGAGGTCGAACACGCCGTTGACGGCGTCGCCGGCTACGGATTGGTTGGTGTCCATATGGTCGGCAAGCTTTGCAATGAGTTCTTTTTTGTTCATCGGGTCTCTCCTCGATTGTGGCCGCTGGTGATTTCCGCGGCACTTGGTCTAAGTCCTAACGAAAACGGTTAACGTGTCACTAATTCTCGCCAAAAACCCCGTAAATACTGGGGTTTTTGGCCGTTTTCATCCGTCTGGCGTTAAAGATTTAGGGTCTGGTCGACTGTGGCACCATCAGATTGTCTCGAAAACGAATCAATCGGCTGCGCTTGCGGGACGCACGACGGGGAGGCATCAGGGCATGATGAGCGCTTCGCAAACCGATGAATTACGAGTTGGTGTCGTGGGGGCGGGCGTATTTGCGGGCTATCACGCGAGTAAGGTTCAGCAGCATCCGCGTGCGGTTCTAACCGCGATCTTCGACAAGGATCCCGCCGCGGCGAATGCGCTGGCAGCGAAGCTCTCTACTGTATCGAAGCCAAATCCAGATGCGCTCTTTGAGGGCTGCGACGCGGTCATCATCGCGACACCCGCCACGACCCACGCTGCACTCGTCATCGGCGCACTTCGGGCGGGGTGTCATGTTCTGGTCGAAAAGCCGATCGCGCTTGAGTTGGAGCATGGCGCGCGCATTCTCGGGCAGAGGAATGACCGCGTCGTGCAGGTGGGCCATCAGGAGCGGATCGTCGCCGAAGCCATTGGCCTGTTCGGGATCACCGAGCGCCCGAGCGAGCTGCGCATCCGTCGGCACACGGGCCGCGCGACGCGCAATCTGGACACCTCCGTCGTCATGGATTTGATGATACACGACCTCGATCTGCTCGGCGCTCTGTTCGGCGCGCCGGATTGGGTCGCGACGGAAGCGGCAGCGTCCCGCTATTCCGACCATCTTGATATGGCGCGCGCGGAGCTCGGCTATGCTGGCTTCACCGCCTATGTCTCGGCCGATCGCGATACCGAGGCTGAGCGCAGCTGGACCATCTGCTACCCGAGCGGGACCGTCTTCATCGATTTCGCCGCCAAGACACTACGCCACGACACACCGTTCGCCCTGAACGCCGATTTCGGGTCGCGTCCCGCCGTAATAGACAGTCTCGCGGCAGCCTTCGATCGGTTCGTCTGCGCCTGCCTCGACGGGGACGCTCCGTTGGCGAGCGCGGAGGACGGAAATGACGCGCTTCGCATCGCGATCGCGGTAGAGGAGAACGCGCCATGACCGACATTACCGCAAAACGCAGACGCCGCATCTGGCCGATCTTGCTGGCTTTGCTCGCCGTTCTGGCCATCGCCTTTGCCGCCTGGGCCTTGCCGAACAATCGGCTGTCGCGACTGATCGCGGTGACGAGCTTCTTCGACGCGGACAAGATCGTCGACAATTTCTCCAATGTCGACCGCGCCTTCGCCACGCGAACGCTCGACGTGCCGATCCGCGACGATCTCCCGCGCGCGCTGGAGCCGCTCCCGGAGACCGTTGACATCGCTGGCACGGATCGCCGCCTTGAAGATGTGCTGGCCGAGCTCGACACGACAGCGCTGGTCATCCTGCGCGACGGCAAGGTGATCCATGAGGACTACCGGCTCGGAACGGGCGCCGATGATCTGCGCGTCAGTTGGTCCGTCGCCAAGTCCTTCATGTCCGGCATGTATGGCCCCGCGGTCGAGAGCGGGCAGATCGCAAGCCTCGACGACGACATCACGGTCTACGTGCCGGAACTGGCGGGCTCCGCCTATGAGGGCGCATCCTTGCGCAACATCCTGAGCATGAGCAGCGGCATCCGCTTCAATGAAAACTACATGGACCAGTCATCCGACATCAACCGCATGGGCCGCACCATCGCGCTGGGTGGCTCGCTGGATGACTACACGACGGAGCTGAAAGAGCGGCAATTCGAACCGGGCTCCGATTGGCAATATGTGTCCATGGACACCCATGTCGCCGCCTGGGGCCTGCGCCGCGCGACGGGCAAGAGCCTCCACACGCTGTTTGAGGAAACCTACGGCCCGATGGGTTTCAAGGCGCCGCCCTATTACTCGACAGACGGGGAGGGCGTAGCCTTTGCGCTTGGCGGATTGAGCCTGACGACGATTGACTACGCCAAGTTCGGGCAGCTCTTTCTGCAACGAGGCGAATGGAACGGCGAGCAACTCATCCCAGCCGATTGGGTGCGCGAGAGCACGGTCCACAGCGCCCCCGCCATGTCCGACCGCGGCGTTGGCTATGGCTATCAATGGTGGGTTCCGATGCCGGAACAGGGCGACTACTTCGCCGTCGGGATCTACGGCCAATATGTCTATGTCGATCCCGCGCGGAACATCGTCATCGCCAAGAACGCCGCCGACCGTGAATTCGC
>CALDUL010000105.1 GCA_937923575.1 uncultured Algimonas sp. | reverse complement strand
TATGATTCCAAAGACAGCACATCGCTGAACGAACCCGTCCCGGATTGGCGCGCAGCCTGCGGACAGTCGGTCAAGGGACTGAAAGTGGGCGTGCCGCGCGAATACACGATGGACGGCATCCCTGCGGAGATCGACGACGTCTGGGCGCAGGGCGTGGAGTGGATGCGCGAAGCAGGCGCGGAGATCGTCGAAGTCTCGTTGCCCCACACAAAATACGCGCTGCCCGTCTATTACGTGGTCGCTCCGGCCGAGGCGTCGTCCAACCTCGCGCGCTATGACGGCATGCGCTACGGCCTTCGGGTCGAGGGCGAGAACCTCGCCGACACATACGAGCGCACCCGCACGGAAGGCTTCGGCGACGAAGTCCGCCGCCGCATCATGATCGGCACCTATGTGCTCTCCGCAGGCTATTACGACGCCTACTATCTGCGCGCCCAAAAGGTCCGCACCAAGATCGCCGACGACTTCCGCAATGCGTGGGAAAAGTGCGACGTGCTGCTTACCCCGACGACACCGAGCGCGGCTTTCCCGATCGGGCGCAAGGTGACGGACCCGGTGCAGATGTATCTGAACGACGTCTTCACCGTCACCGCCAACCTCGCAGGCCTGCCAGGCATCAGCGTTCCCGCCGGCCTCGACAAGGACGGCCTGCCGCTCGGCTTGCAGCTTATCGGCCGCGCGCTGGACGAGAGCACGGTGTTCAAGGCAGCCGGAGCGCTGGAGAAGGCAGCTGGGTTTACGAGTGCGCCGGAAAAGTGGTGGGCTTCGTGACAACCATTGTACTCATTGTCGTGCTTGGCCTTGCATTGAACGCGTACGATCAACGTAAGCGGATCGAGGTTCAAGATAGGCAATTTCGTATGCTGTTGGCTCGGTTAAATGAGCTGACAAATCGGGATCAAGACGATTTCTCTAGTCCGTTAGACGGAGACCAAACATGACCTTCACCGCCCCCCGCGTCGCCGACGAGAGCGACTTTCTCCAAGGCGAGACCGGCCCTTGGGAGCTCATCATCGGGCTCGAGGTCCACGCCCAAGTCGCGTCCAAAGCCAAGCTATTTTCCGGAGCGCCGACGGAGTTTGGCGCGGAGCCTAATACGCAGGTGTCGCTGGTCGATGCCGGGCTGCCGGGCATGCTGCCTGTTGTGAACGAGTTTTGCGTGGAGCAGGCGGTTCGAACCGGGCTGGGGCTGAATGCGCAGATCAACAAGTTCTCGCGCTTTGACCGGAAGAATTATTTCTATGTCGACCTGCCGCAGGGCTACCAGATCAGCCAGTTCGAGTTTCCCGTCGTGGGCGAGGGCGAGATCGAGATCACGCCGGAAGGCGGCGAGCCTGTCACCGTGGGTATCGAGCGCCTCCACCTCGAACAGGATGCGGGCAAGTCGGTCCATGATCTTTCGCCGGACGAAACCTATGTCGATCTGAACCGCTCCGGCGTGGCGCTGATGGAGATCGTGTCCAAGCCGGACATGCGCTCGGCCGCGGAAGCCTCCGCTTACGTCGATGCGTTGCGCCAGATCGTGCGCGCGCTGGGGACGTGCGACGGCGACATGGAGAAGGGCAATCTGCGCGCGGATGTGAACGTGTCTGTCCGTCGTCCGGGCGGCGAGCTCGGCACGCGCTGCGAAATCAAGAACGTCAACTCCCTACGCTTCATTCGCCAAGCCATCGGCTATGAAGCGCGCCGCCATATCGAGATCCTCGAGGCGGGCGGCACGATCGATCAGGAGACGCGGCTGTTCGACAGCGTCAAGGGCGAGACCCGCACCATGCGCTCCAAGGAAGATGCTCATGACTACCGCTATTTTCCCGATCCAGACCTGCTGCCACTGCAGCTGGACGACGCTTTCATCGAGCGGATCAAGGCCGATTTGCCGGAGCTGCCCGCCGCGCGTCAGGCTCGGTTTGTCTCGGAATACGGACTGCCAGCCTATGATGCGGGCGTGCTGACGGCGGACAAGGCGAAGGGCGACTATTACGAGGCGGTGGCGAAAGGCCGAGACGCCAAGATCGCGGCCAACTGGATGATGGGCGACCTGTTCGGCGCACTCAATGCGGCGGAACTCGAGCTGGATGACAGCCCCGTTAGCGCAGACCAGCTCGGCGGCCTCCTCGACCGGATCTCGGACAAGACCATTTCCGGCAAGATCGCTAAACAGGTCTTCGCCAAGATGTTCGAGGGCGGCGGCACAGCCGACGAAATCATCGAGCGCGAGGGTCTGAAACAGGTCACCGACATGGGCGCGATCGAAAAGCTCGTGGATGAGGCGCTCGCGGCGAACCCGGCGCAGGTGGAGAAGGCCAAGGCCAACCCAAAACTGCTCGGCTTTTTCGTGGGCCAAGTGATGAAGGCGTCCGGCGGCAAGGCGAACCCGCAGGCGGTAAACAAGCTGCTACGCGAAAAACTGGGCGGCTAGGCTCGTGCCGTTTGTCTTCAAGCTCGTCATTTACGGCGCGCCGCTACTGCTGTTCGTCGTGCTGACCTATGTCGGCGTGTCCATGCTCGGCTATCCGTTGCTGCCTGTGATCTGCGTCGTTGCCATATTCTGTTTACTCGACTTTCTGCTGTTGCAGCGGATGCTGGCAAATACCGCCTCCGATGTTGGACGGGACGACATCGGATAGGTCTTCCCACAGGACTGTCATGGTCCTTTCTGCATATTGAAGAGCGTCGGCTTTCGGTTAGACGGTCCTATGACCCTAACGACCGCCCCGACACCTTCCATCTCCGATGCGCTGGAGACGCGCATCACCGTACGAGACTTTCTCGACACGCCCGTTCCTGACGATACGTTGCAGGCCATCCTCTCCTCCGCCATGCGCAGTCCGTCAGGAGGCAATCTCCAGCCTTGGAAGGTCCATGTGCTGCGCGGAGAGGCGCTCGCGCGGTTTACAGAGGTGTCTGTTGCGCGCACGCTGGCGGGCGAGACGGAGGAGCCGACATTTCGCGCCTATCCCAGCCCGCTCTGGGAACCGCACCGCAGCTGGCGGTATAAGCTGGGCGAAGATATGTATGCGCTGCTCGGTATTCCGCGCGACGACAAGGCGGCGCGCGTGCGCTGGTTTGCGGAGAATGCACGCTTCTTCGGTGCGCCCGTGGGCATGATCATCACCGGTGATAAGCGGCTGGAGATGCCGCAGCATATGGACATCGGCATCATCCTACAGTCGATCATGCTGCTCGCCCGCGAACACGGCCTGCACACCGCGCCGCAGGGGTGGTGGAGAAATTGGACAAAGGCTGCGCACGAGCAGCTCGATATTGACGATGGTCATCACGTGCTGGTCGGCCTGGCATTGGGCTATGCCAATCCCGATGCGCCCGTCAATTCGCTGCGCGCGGACCGGGCGAATGTCACCGAAATGGTCAAAATCTACGAGTGAGTCGTTTTTTCGCGATCTTTTTCGTAAGCGAGTCGTGAATTGGCATTCTTGGTCGATACTTGATAATTCAAACTATAGTTTGATCAACTTCTCTTCTATATTGATATTTACGTCTTTCGTAACTCTCCTTTACTCATCGTAATAAGAATAAAGGCCGATTAACTTTGAGCCCGTTTACTCCCTGTTAGCCCCACCGACGCATTCCTTCTCTCATGCCAGGCACGGCGGGAAACACCGACGGCCAGCGGATTTGCCCGAAGGGGTTAGGTGAAGCGCCAGACGGCGCGGTGAGTAGTAGGGAGGGCGACATGGCCTTTACGACACTGGAAGTACAAGAAGCCACAGATGCTGTGGTCGCCAATGCGACGCATCACGATCTATTCAAGCTGGGTCTGATCTATTCGACCGACGTCGAAGACCGTGGCCCGAATTTCGTGGAAGCGCATAAATGGTTCAGCCTTGCAGCCATGATGGGCTCGGCTCCGGCCAAGGCCTACCGCGAAGAGATCGGCTATGAGCTCTCCAGCGAAGAGCTGACGCTGGCACAGCGCGCCGCACGTGGCTGGTTGCGCGAGAACCGCGAAGCCATCGCGGTTTAGGCAATGAAAAACCCGACTGCGATGCAGCTGGGCTCAAATAAACGCGTGTGATTGGCCCTTAGGGGCTGATGACGGTGGTACCATTGCCACCATCGCTGCCGAACTGGTAGCTCAGATTGAAGTCGACGGGCAGGGCGTTGCGGAAGCTCTGCATGAACTGGCCGACTTCGCCGATATTGCTGGTCGGCACGAAAACGATATCGCCTCTTCGCAGCTGGATCGTGTCGTTATATTCGTGGATGTTGAGCAGTCCGCCTCGAATGTTGACCGTGCGGAGCATCATGCCCCCATTGGGCGCACGGCGTAGAATTGCCACGTCCCGACCGCGCGCGGTCGGACGCATGCCGCCCGCCATCAGGATCGATTCCAGCGCGCCGACGCGGCCTGGTAGTGTGTATGTTCCCGGCTGATTGACCTGTCCGCCGACATAGATCTGTTCTGGTGCATAGGCGCGCGGCGTCACGGAGATGCGTGGATCGCGCAGTTGCTTGCCGAGCTGACCCATCAAAGCGGTCTGAAGATCGGTGAAGGTCCGTCCCGCCGCCATGATCGGCTCGCTCATCGGCATGACGACGCGGCCGTCGGGACCGACCGTCAGCGTGCGCGACAATTCCGGCGCAGAAGAGACAACGATATCAAGCTGATCACCGGGGACGAGCGTGTAGTTCGGCTCCCATTCGACCCAGCGTTGGAACATACCGGATGGCATGTGAGGCACTTGGTAAGCGGGATGGCGCTGATCGCGAAGACGGGCGAAGATGCCGTCATATTTCTTTGGCCCCTTGACCTGAGGCTTGTAGCGGAAGCCTGGCTGAGCCTGTGCGACTCCGGCATGCATGTGCGCGTGCGGGTGAGGGGCGTGATGACCGGCGTAGCGGCCTTGGGCCAGGGCAGTACTCGCCAAAAGCGTACAGGTCGCCGTTCCCAACAGCACAGCTCTCACTGCCCGCGCAGGAATCATGGTGGGGTTGATGGATTGCGTCATGGCAGTCGCTTTCACGCGTTTCGTCATAGGGACGTAGTTAACAAGAATGGATAAGGAATTGTTAAACGGTCCGCGCCATTAACCATGGTGCACCCCACGCCCGGAGTGCGCGAGGAAGGCTGCCCCATGGCTCTATTTACCCGCAAATCGAAAGCGGTCCCGGTTGCAAATACCGAGGCGTCGGCCGCAGTTGTCGGCGGAGGATATGTACAACCGCCCTTCGCCTATGAGGCGCCACCCATGCGAGCGGGCGACCTGACTGTTGGGGAATATGCAAACGGGATTCCGAACATCAAAATCGGCTCCCTTATTAAAGGCATGATCAAGCAGCTGCCGCTTATCGGTATTCTGACTGTGCTTGGCGCGTTGCCGATCTGGTATTTTACCGCCGACATGAAGCGGCAGTATTCCGGCGAGGGCACCATCATGGTCCAGCTGGGCGATGAATATGTCTATCAGCCAGTTTCAGGCTCGGGCACCAATGCCTCGCTGGTGCAGACGCCCGACACGATCACGCTGAACGAAGTCGCGATCATGAAAAACCCGGAAGTGATGAACGCGGTCCTGCGCCCGATGCTCGACGATTCGGCCACGCTGGAGCGTTTTTCGAAAAGCGCGGCCAAGAAGTTCCGCGGCTCGCGCCCCGGCTCGCTCGATAATCAGCTCGCCTTCATGGAACTGCGCAAGCAGATGGACAAACAGTTCGTCGTGGCGGCCCGCCCGAAGAGCTCCGTCATCGATCTCGTCTATAAGCATGAAGACCCGCAACTCGCCGTGTCGCTGCTCAATGCGCTGATGGCCGAATATATGGAGTATCGTAAGGAGATATTCGTATACGGCGCGGGCGACCTGATCGGGGAGCGCCGCAAGGATACGGAAGAGCAGCTGCGCCAGCTCGACCAGCAGATCGCCTCCTTCCTGTCGCGCAATGGCATCTCCGATTTTGATTCCGAGCAAAAAGGCGCGTCTAAGCGTACTGAAGACCTGAAAGCTTCGCTCAATACCGAGCGTGCCCGAATCGTCGAGACCGAGCGCGCGCTCGCCGTGGTCGAAGATCAGCTGCGCGGTATTCCGGCGCAGATCGATCTCTATGTCGATGACCGCGCGTCCAACCGCATCGCTCAGGCCGATCTGGAATTGCAGCAGCTCCTCGCAAAATATCTGCCGACGTCCGATCCCGTTCGCCAGAAGCGCACCGAGATCGCCGAGCTGCGCCAGCTGCAGTCATCCAATGGCGGTCGCGCTCAGGGCGGACGCCGAGTCGGCCCGAACCCGACGCACCAGGCGCTCTTGACTCGTCGCAATACGCTCCAAGCGACGGCCAATGCCGCGCGCGAAAAGGAGTTCACGCTCCAGCAGCAGCTCAACTCGGTCGATGGCAAGCTGTCGCGAATGACCGGCCTGTCGCCGAAATATAACGATCTGCTGCGCGAACGCGAAACCCTGACCGATCGCCTCAAGACCTATCTCTCCAAGGAACAGGAAGCGCTGATCAACCAGAGCCAGACCGAAGCCAAGTCGGAAAACGTCCGTGTGCTGTCGGAGGCGACCTATCCAATCAAGGGCCGTGACACGGGCAAGCTGGTCTTCGCCATCGCGCTCGCAGGCTGGATAGCGACGCTGTTCCTCTTTGCGCTGTTCCGCGTCTTCTCCGACCCGCGTCACTACGCAACACCACCGGGCTCACGACGTGCCCTCGGCGCTGGTCGCGATATGCAGCCGGTGATGCCGATGGCTATGCCGGCGACGGAGCCTGTGATGGATCCGATACCGGAGCCCGTGCAGCCCTATGCGCCCGCGACGCCAATGCCGAATGAGTATGCACCCGCCGCACAAGTCTGGAAAGCGCAGGAGTGGGACGCTCAGGCCTACGACACCCATGCGCAGACCGCACAAGCCTGGGACCCGGCTGCCTATGCGCAGCCCGCGCAAGACCCCTATGCCGTACCGGTCTATGCTGACGGACAACCGGCCTATTATGCGGAAAACGCCTATGCGCAGCCTGCTTATGAGCAGTCCGTCTACGCCGATCCGGACAACCCCTACGCGGCGGGCGCGACCGCGGCGCCGCTGGACCCGCCATACCAGGGCTAAGCGCTACTTCGCCGCGCTCCCGTAAAGGCGCGGCGACAGTCCATCCCACCACAGGACCTTGCCGACTCCCTGCGCGCAGCGACCGAGCGAGGCCAGCTGTGCCGGGCGTCCGAGCAGTTTCAGCACGCCGTAGCTGAGACCGTGCACCGCGGCTTGCGCGCTGCCGACGGCCATCCAGAACACGACCTTCGGCGTTCCCGACAGCCCGTTATCGGCCGCTTCCTGGCTCGGGGTCTGGCCGAAGGCAAAATGCCTGCGCCACAGATAATCCTGTGTTGCACGATGCGGCGGGACATGCTCCCAGGCGAAGGCGTCCTGGCACCACGCCACCCGATCCTTTTGCGCGCGGATCTGCGCGAAGAAGTGATCATCCTCGCCGCCGACCTCGTTGAATGCCGGATCGAAGACAGGCGAGGGCAGGGTGATGCCGTGCAGATCGACCAGACAGCCACCCGTGCCCAGCGTCTCGGATACCAGCGCAGTTGGTCTGTCGAGATCGCGCGAAAATAGCGGGCCGAGCCATTGCATAAGATGGGTCGAGCCTTCCGGGAGGTTCGCGACGGCACGGCCAAAGGTGAGCGGCGCGTCAAGCTCTCGCGCCGTCTCCATCATCGGTTCGAGATAGGGCGGCACGACTTCCATGTCGTCGTCCAGGAACAGCACATAGCGCGAGTTCACCCGCGCCATCGCGGCGTTCCGGGCATTGGACACGCCAGGCGACGGCTCGACGGAATAGTCTATGTCGAGGCGCAAGGACTGCTTTGCCGCGCGCGCCGCATCGCCCGCGCTACCCGCCGCGTCATTGTCAACGATGACGATACGGACATCCGCGCGCCCGCCGACATCGGCGTCGATGCTGGCAAGCAGTCGGCTCAGATCGTCCGGCCGGCGAAACGTCGGGATGACGATGGTGACGTCACTCATGCCAGCCTCTCCTTGATACGGGTTTTGGCAAGGTCGAGCGCAGGCCCCACGGGCAAGACGTCGACGCCTTGCTGCAGACAGGCCGCAATCACGCGTTCCAGAGAGTCCGTGGTGCAGCCGAAAGCGGACGGCAATTTGCGCACGTCATGTGTGAACAGCGTGAGCCAGCGGCGTTCCTTTGCAGCCGTTTCGATCTGCGCGACGACAGTGTCCACCGTGTCCTCATAGAGACGGGCCGAAGCGGAGAGGTTCAAATCCAGCGTTGCGCTCTTTGGGTTGTGAATGCCCCGCAGCAATTCGAATTCGCCCGCGAGCGCGCGCTTCGTTTCCGTTGTCGCTTCGCCGTAAGGATAAGCGAAACTCCGCGCGCGCGGCAGGTCGAGCCGGGCGAAAGCCTCTCGGTTGCGCGCGATGTCGGCGCGCATTGCGTCCGCCCCGACAGCGGCTGCGTCGAGATGGGAGAAGCTATGATCCGCGATCTCATGACCGCGCTGATGCGCTTCGACCAGCTGCGCTTCGGACATGTGCACGCCCAGATGATTGCGCGTGTCACACAGTCCGATGCAGGCATAGATCGTCGCGCGCCAATTCTCGCGCTCGAGCAGCGGCAAGGCATTGAGCAGCACCGAGCGCGGGCAGTCGTCAAAGGTAAAGCTGACTATACCGCGTTGCAGCTGCGGTCGCAGCGGACGGCGCGCGAGATAGCGCGCAGAGCGCCGCGCAATGCGAGCGCTCAGAGAGCGGTCAGGCACATGGATCGCTGCGGCACTCATTGGCGCATTGCCTCGGCATAATGGGACGCGCGCCAGAGTTTCAGAGCCAGAACGCGGAGCCGCGTCGGGACTGCTTTGGCGCGCACCAGACCGCGCAGCACGGGCCGCGCTGCGCTGTGACCGGGCACGCGCGAGAGTTTGGTGACGATACGATAGAGCGGCAGGCGCTCGGCCAAATTGGGATGGAGCTGTGTGAAACGGCGGTAATTCGGCCCGCTGGTCGCGAAACGGCTGAGGAGCGTTTCCGTGCTTTCGAGCCCCAGATGCACGGCCGGATTGCCGATATGGCGCAAGCGGTAGCGCGCGTCGATCCGCGCGGCCCATTCGCTGTCTTCCCAGCCCCAGCCAGAAAAACCGGAGTCAAACCCTTCCGCGTCGAGAACGGATCGCCGGACGCAGAGGTTGGACGAGGCGACATATTGCGGGCCTGCCGCCTGGCGTTCCTCGACCGACAGGCAGTCGGACGCGTCAGAGAGCGCACGGTGCAGCTCGGTCGTGTCGTCCTGCGCGGCCTCGACGGTAAAGCCGCCGAACATCACGTCGCAGTCATCGGCCTCGATCCGCTCGAGGTAGCGCGCGATAAAGTCGTCATGATCGACCCGCATGTCGGCGTCGAGAAACAGCACCCAATCGGCGCGGGAGCGCTCTTGCAGCGCATTGCGCGTGGCGGAACGACCTCTGTTGGCGGGAGCACGCAAGTGCTGCACGGGAAGCGACAGTGCGGCGATGGTGGCGTCGACAGCGGCGGACAGCGCCTCATCGCCGGACCCGTCGTCCATGATCAGCACTTCGACGTCGCTCGCGTGCGTCTGACTATCGAGCGAGCGCAGCAGAACGCCGGGATCATCGCGGTAGAACGGGACGAGTATGCTCAGGGTCGGGCGGGTCATTCTGCGGCCTCCAGCGCCGGGCTGCGGCTCTGAACGCGCGCAAGCATGCCGCGGATGAAGCTCCTGCAATCGGCGGCGTTTACGGCCCAGCAGCTCAGCAGATAGACCGCACCGCCCACACTGGCCTTGATCAGCAGCGTCACCAAGCCGGGCTCCATGCCGTCTAGCGGCAGAGCGATCACGGCGACGGCCATGACGGCGCAGGACAGCGCGATCTCGGCCGATGCACGCAGCGGCCAGGGCAGGGGGTAGTGGCGGCGGGCGGTCCAGACCGCCAAGCCGAAGGCCACGGTGTAGCCCGCGATCGTTGCCCAGACCGCGCCCAGCAGGCCGTACTCCGGCACGAGCATGAAGTTCAGCGCGAGGTTGAGGATGACCGGCGGCACCATGACCCAGATGAATTCATGCGTCTGTCCCGAGAACATGAAGGCGCGCTGCACATAATAGGTGATCAGCCCGTTGATCAGCCCGGCGGCGGCGATCCACGGCATGACCATGACGGCGTTATCGCGGATGTCCTCGCCGACGATAAAGCCCGCGTCCTTGGCGACCAGCGCGATACCGACGGCCGCCGGCATGACGATCCAGAGCAGGGTCGCGCCGTAGTCGCGCATGATCGGGCGGGATTCCTCGACGCCCTGCTGTTCGAGCGCTGTAATGGCGCTTGGCAGCACGGCCATGGACAACCAGATGAAGATGATCTCCAGCGAACGGTTCGCAAGATTATAGCCTGCGTTATATTCGCCCGCCGCGCCTTCGCCCATCACGGCGAGGATGATGTACATATCAGCGGAATTGAGCGCGTAGGACAGCAGCAGGCTAATGCAGATCGGCAGTCCGTAAATCGCGTATCGCTTGGCGCGCGCCGGCTCGAACCGACCGCCGCGCAGGCGTCGCAGCATGAAGGGCAGGTCCCAGCAAAGAGCGAGCAAGAGGCCGATGATGATACCGACATAGGGTCCCGCTTCGCGCAAGGGAGTCAACACGACCAGCAGCAGTCCGAGAGAGAAGGAAAACACCGTCTGCCCGGAATAGGTCAGGCTGTAGCGCATGATCCGGTGCGAGGCCTTGTGCGCTTCCATTCCGAGATTGAGGATGACTTGCAGGCACGTCGAGCCCAGCGCGAAGCCAAGCAGCGTTTTCATGGGTCCGTCGATCGGCAGGATCCAGAGCAGCGGCATGATGATCGCAAAGCTGATGACGCCGACGATCAGGGCGAGACCGTAGAGCGTGCGCAGATGGTCGTTCACATCCGTATCGCGTTCGGCCCGTGCCTGGTAGCGCGCCATGGCGGCTTCCATCCAGGTGAACAGTCCCATGTGCACGAACTGCATGGTAACCATGGCGATGCCGTAGCGACCCCATTCGGCCGGCTCCAGCAGCCGTGTGAGCACCACGATCGTCCCGAAGCTCACCAGGACATTGGCGAGATTGACGGGCAGATAGGCGAGGAGTGTGCGCCCCATTTTCATCGGATGGTGTCGCTATCGCCCAGCATGACCGGGAGTGTTTTCAGCATGATTGACAGGTCCCATAGTACATTGGAGCCCTCGATATATTCGACGTCCAGCTCGACCCGGCGTGCGATGTCGCTCTGGTCGTGCAGCGGACCGCGCGAGCCATTGATCTGCGCCCAGCCCGTCATTCCCGGCTTGACCTTGTGACGATGGGCGTACTCCGCGACCAGTTCGATGCTGTCACGCCCGGCCGTTTTCATACCGACGGCATGCGGGCGAGGGCCGACCAGGCTCATGTCGCCGCGGATTACGTTTATCAGCTGCGGCAACTCGTCGATCGAGGTTTTGCGAATGAAGCGACCGATGCGCGTAATGCGCGGATCGTCGGCCTCGGTCTGACGACGGGCCTCGAAGTCCAGCATGTCGGTGCGCATGGAGCGGAACTTCCAGACGTCGAAGACGCGGTTGTTAAAGCCGTGGCGCTTTTGACGGAACAGTACCGGACCGGGGCTATCTCGCTTGATCAGCAGTGCGATGATGGCGAGCGGGATCGACAGCGCGACCAGAGCGAGGCTCGCGATGGCGATGTCCATGATACGCTTGATCGCCGTGTGGCTGCCGGATTTCGGATTGCCCGTGACATCCTTCAGCGAGATTTCCGCAATGTCGGAGAGGCGTTGCTTGACGTGGTCCAGGCTCTCGAAGCTGTCCGAGACATAGGCGATGCGGTTAGGCAGCAGGCGAACCTTCTCTACGAAGTCGCGGCGGCGGTCCTCCGCCATGCTCGGCAGGGTGACGACGATACGGTTGACGTAGGGCAGCCCGTCCCAGCTCAGGAGGTCGTCGATCTTGCCCACAACCGGCACGCCGTGAATATTCAGCGGCGCGCGCGACAGGCGCTCGTCAAAAATGGCGATGATGTCGAGTTCCTTGGTCTTGGCGTTTTCCTCGATGATGCGACGCGCACTTTCGGTCGCGCCGAGCATGACGACAGTTGGGGTGAGCCGGCCTTTTGCGTGCAGCCGCACGAGCTGCGCGGAATAGACGGCGTGCAGCACCAACAGGACCGCGATCGCGCCAATGCCCGCCCGTGCCAGCGCATCGGGCAGGAAGCTGTCAGGCCGCACGATCAGTGCGATGGCGAGCCATGTGCCAAGCGCAGCGAGACTTGCGACCAGCACGGTCTTGGTATGTTCGCTGGTCGTCTCGGTCGGGCGAAAACGGTAAGCGCGCGCGAAATACATCATGAAGATGAACACGCCGGAGCCCAGCAGCGCAGCGGCGGCCGGGGCCAATACGCCACGATCATTCGCGCCGACATAACCATTCCAAATGCCCAACGCGATGACGACCAGAACGGCAATAACGTCGATGGACTGCAGACCGAAGCGTACGGCGTTCATGCTCATCTGATGTTGGGGCAGGGGAAGATCTCCCACGCTTGCGCGCAGGCGACGGCGATCCACGACGGGCGCAGCGCCAGCAGGCGTTGACGCGTTCCGGCGCTCGTCGCCTTGTCTCATTTTATCACGCGCTCGTGCGGACGTGTTTCGTCCGTCACGCGCGGGTGCTGTGCCGTTTTCAGCCATTCTAACCACCAATCTTGTTATCATTCGATACGGCATCGGAACGAATATCTCGTAAACAGCCTGCATAAATTAGTCGGTGAGGTTGTGCGCCCGCTCTGGTGGAATGTGCCAAGCCTGGACAGCGGCCAGAGAAAACGTGGTTAAGGCGGATTGAATGTCGCCGGTCCGCGAAGACCATTGTGCTTTTTGCACAGCGAAGGCTGCCTTTTCCGTTGCCCCCGCCCATAGCCGCCGTTAGACGCGCCGACGGAGACGTGGCCGAGTGGTCGAAGGCGCTCCCCTGCTAAGGGAGTATGGGTCAAAAGCCCATCGAGGGTTCGAATCCCTTCGTCTCCGCCACTACCTTTGACCAATGCTAAGAAGGTCACTCTTTAGGAGCCTCGTCTGATGGATAATCCGAAACTTCGTAAATTGCTCATTACACTCCATTTGCTTTTCGCAGGGCTCATGGCGCCGGCTTTTATATTGATCGCCGTTACGGGCGGGGCTTATCTGCTCGGCCAGAAGGGCGAGGAGACAAAAGTCGCCATCTCGTTACCTGCAGGCACCGTGATAGACTTAAAAAGTCCAACAGCCGAAGACGATATACGTCAGCTTTTAGCCTCTGCTAATATTGACCATGATTTT
>CALDUL010000104.1 GCA_937923575.1 uncultured Algimonas sp. | reverse complement strand
ACTTCCTTGGGATCAGACTCGGTTTCGTCTTTCATCTCGAGCACGTCGGGATGGCGGAAGAGCGCGTTTTCATCAAAACTGATCTTGGCGTCGAGGCAGTGCAGATTGCCATCGCCATTGACGATCAGCGGGTTGATTTCCAGCATCGCCATGTCCTTGGCGAGGAACCCGTCATAAAGCGTCTTGCCGAGCTTGCCCGCCTGTTTGGCCTGCTTGCCACTTAATCCCAGCGCCTTAGCCAGCGTGCGGCCGTGGTGTGGCTGGAAGCCCGTCGCCGGGTCGATGTCGAAGCTAATGACCTTTTCGGGCGTGTCGTGAGCGACCGCCTCGATGTCCATGCCGCCCTCTGTCGAGGCGATGAAGGAGACGCGCGACGTCTCGCGGTTGATGATGATGGAGAGATAGAGCTCGGTCTCGATGTCGGAGCCATATTCGATATAGAGGCGGTTGACCTGCTTGCCATCGTCGCCGGTCTGTTCGGTCACGAGATGCGCGCCCAGCATTTGCTCGGCGAATTCGACTACTTCGTCAACGGAACGCGCCAGACGCACGCCGCCGGCTTCGCCAGCCGACTCCTCGATGAATTTGCCCTTGCCGCGGCCGCCGGCGTGGATCTGCGACTTGACCACCCAGAGCGGGCCGCCGAGCTTTTCGGCCGCCGCTTTGGCTTCGGACGCCTTGAAGATCGCAACGCCCTCGGAGACGGGCGCGCCGATTTCCTTGAGGACCTGTTTGCCTTGATATTCGTGAATGTTCATGTGCGGGAAGAGCCTGTTCTTGACGAAAGGTAAATGGAGGTTCGCGCGGCTTATAGCGCCCGAACGCTTACCCGCAACCGCGAACCCGCCTGCATCTGCTATCCGCCAAAGACGATCATCCACATGGTGCGACCGGGCATGAAGCTGAACGCGCCGGGGATCAGCAGCGCGCCGAAGAACATGCCCGTTACCGCGCGCTTATGCCGGGCGACATTGCCCTTGCGAATGTAATGCACCACCTCCCAGCTGGCGAAGAATGTGACCGGCACAAAGATGTGAATCCAGGAGAAGCTGCCGTCGTTGATCTCGCGGATGAAGATCGCCGTGGTGGCGACGGCCAGCATGAGACACAGCCAGATCTTGCCCGCCATCTTGTGGCTCTTCGTGCCCTTGCGCCGCGCGAGAACGAAAATGCCGAGCCCCAGCGCGAGCAGGGCGACTATGATGTGAATTTGCACGGCAAGCGATGCACGTGTGAAATACTCTAACTGCACGGTGTCCTCCTGTGATGACACGGCTCCCAAGCGCAGGCGTCGCGCGCGCACCACAGCCTTTGCGCCAACCGCCCCTTTCGCTTCGTGAACCGACTTGAAAAGCCGCGCCTCGCCATTCACGAAGCGCGAATGACGGGCGGAGAACAACGCGCAGAAGAACAATCGGAGCGGAGCTGGCTACGGCTCGCCCTGCGCCATCTTGCGACTCCGGTCATTGCGGGGCTGGTTCTGGCCGTGCTCGCGCCCTTTGGGACAGCCTATTACGCCGTACCGGTGCGCCTACTCTATTGGGTGTCGCTGACACTGGCGGGCGGGCTGGGGGCGTTTGCGGCTCAGCTCGTTCTCCGACGCGTCAGAGCTGACGCGGGCATGGCGTGGCGCATCGCCGCGATGACCGTCGGAGCGACAGCCTTCGTCGCGCCCTTCGTCTTCTTCCTCTTCGGCGATGCCTGGCAGGCGGTCGGGCTGACGCTCTTCTATATCGCGGTTATCTCCGCCGTGATCTCGACGGTGGGCGAGCTGAGCGGGCGAGCCGCCGCGCCTGTGCCTCCGGTAGGAACCAGAGATCAACGCCCCGCCCTGCTCGACCGACTGCCACCGCGCTTTCGCGATAGCGATCTGCATGCCGTGTCGTCGGAGGACCACTATGTCCGCGTTCACACCAGCGTGGGCGAACATATGCTGTTGATGCGGCTGTCGGACGCCCAAGACCTCGCCGCGCCAACAGTGGGCTTGAAGCCGCACCGCTCGTGGTGGGTGGCGGAAGGTGGCGCACGCGACGTCCGCAAGGCGGGAGAGCGCTGGATAATCGCACTGCCGAGCGGCACCGAAGTGCCGGTGAGCCGGAGCGGCGTAAAAGTGCTGCGCGAGGCGGGGTGGATCTAGGCGAGGCACGCGCGGGACGGCAATCGCTCCGGGATGTCTGCAAAGATTGTTACAGACACGACGCTGCGTGCCGTCGGCCTAACGGCCCGGTTTACTGACGGCTGCGTCGCAGACCCTACAGGGCAGCAAACCGTGGTTGCACGGGCTCACCCACCTGTTCAGGTTGGGAAATCGGGTGGGCCCGTGCACGGTTGAGGGTCGCGGTGCGCGCGTAAGGGTCCGCGTGCGGCGCGATAACAGAGTGTCTGCATCCCTCCCCCGAATCTGATAATGCCATCCCTACTCTAGCGTGACCTCCACGCTGTGGGTGCCGCCCGTGAGGCGAAAGCGGGCATCTGCCCAGTCGGGCTCGCCGAAGATGTGGCGCGCGGCATTGGAGTAGGCGACGGGTTCGGACGGCTGGCCCAACATGTTGGTGTCCAGCCGACCATTGCCATTCTCGTCGCGATAGACCCGCAGCACATAGGCACCGACCGGGACAGACAGCGGCAAGGCATTGGCGCCGGGATGCAGCTCCCGCTCCGACGGCTCCGCGCGGCGCAGGTGATAGTCATGTGCGCTGTGGAAGAGATCGACACGAATAGGCTGCGCATCGGTCGCAGCACCGGCATCGGGCGTCACCCGGACCCGCACGATCAGCTCTGACATGCCGGGCAGCGGCGCGTCGGGATGGACCGAGCGAAAGACCTGCTGCAGCGGCGAAGAAGACGGCTCCGCCCAGTCAAAGCCTTGCGAAGTCCCTGAGAGATACGGAGCCACCCCCGACGCTAACGCAGGAAATGGCACGGACGGTGTGTCGATAAACCGAGTTTCCTCGGCTGCTGCGCCAAGCGCGACGAGGACTGTCGCGCCGATGGCGAAGCCCGAAAGTGTCCGTCGATGTGACCCGATAAGGGTGTATGTCTGTGTCATGGTTGCGCCCACGAGGATCACGCGACTGACCCCACATCGAGCCCATGTCCTAGAATATTAATACCAGATTAAACTTCTGAAGTCACCGCTTCGTGGCGAAATGCCCCGAAATTGCCTTATTTGGGTCAACATTTTTCAAGTCGCTTGCCCGCGATTATCAAACGCGACACGCGAGGGTTATCATATTTCAAGTCTTCGCGACCCAGACGACCTACGCCTGTCCCGTATTCGCTTGATCCCGCCACTTCGTTGCGAGCGTGGACCGCGCTGCTCTTGACCTTATGGACTACGGCGACTGAGCGCTGACAGTCATGAGCGAGGCACCGAAACTGCTTTTCACTTATGGAACTCCATGCAGGAGCGTGCCCCGAAGGTTCGACATCCGATCGACGCGAGCGAGACGCGCTTCAATTGCAGCGATAGGACATTCTCCAACTTGCCAATGCGCCCGCGCATAGCTAGGGCGCGCCGTCGCTGCCCATCGTGGCATTCCACACAGGCAGCGTCACACGTGCCCAGGTCAGGTGGCTGAGTGGTTGAAAGCGCTGGATTCGAAATCCAGTATAGGGGCAACTCTATCGCGGGTTCGAATCCCGCCCTGACTGGGAACGCACCTCGCTTCGCGAGGCGCGGTGTTCCCTACACAGCCAATATACCCGCTCCGAAGGCGACGCCGTAGGGACTGTCGTGGTATGTCGGCGAAGGTCCGTCAGGACCATCAAGCACAGCTGGAACCCCGGCCAGGAAGGCGGGTCGAGCGCACGAGCGCTCGAAAGCCGACCTACGCCTCTTTACCACCCGGCAGCGGTTTCGCACGCTTCTTGTCCAGATAGCGCGCGCTGAGCACTTTCTGCTCATCATCGAGTTCCAACAGCAGCGGATTGCCGGTGGGAAACTCGAACCCGGGAATGTCAGCGTCGGCCACGTCGAACAGCTCCTTCATCAGCGCCCTGAGCGAATTTCCATGGGCGGAGATCAGGATATTGGAGCCGGCGGAGAGGAACGGCCGGATCTGTCCGTTGAAATAAGGCAGCACGCGCTCTGTCGTCATCTTCAGGCTCTCGCCGCCGGGCAGCACGGCCGGGTCATAGGCGGCATATTTCGGATCGTTCGCCGGGTGGTATTCACTGTCCTGGTCGATCTGCGGGGGCGGCACGTCGAAGCTACGACGCCAGATGTGAACCTGCTCCTTGCCGTGCTTTTCCGCTGTCTCCGCCTTGTTCAGCCCGGTCAGTCCGCCGTAATGGCGCTCATTGAGCTGCCACGCCTTGGTCTCGGGGATGTGCATCTGGTCGATGCCCTCCAGCGTCAGCCAGAGCGTCTTGATGGCGCGTTTCTGAAAGCTGGTGAAGGCGGCATCGAAATGAACGCCTTCCTTCTTGAGCAGCGTGCCCGCTTTCTTGGCTTCTTTCGTGCCTTCCGCGGTCAGCCCGACATCGTGCCAGCCGGTGAAGCGGTTTTCCTTGTTCCACGTGGATTGGCCGTGTCGGATGAGAACGAGAGTGGTCATTGGCTTCCTAAGACGAGCGTGGGTTCTCCGCCGCATTCACGAGGCTGAGAAATTCCGCCCGCGTATCCGGCTGCAGGAACTGTCCGTCAAGCACAGACGAGATCATGCGGTGCGGCGTGCGGATGCCGCGCATGGTCATGCAGAGGTGTTCGCCCTTGGCCATGACCGCGACATTGTCGGTATCGAGGAAGTTTTTGATGTCGGTCTGAATGTCCGCGACCAGCTTTTCCTGCAAGCTGAGAGCATGTGCGTTCTTATGCGCGATGCGGGCGAACTTGCTCAGGCCCAGCACCTTGTCCTCGGCGATGTAAGCGACCGAGACATCACACCAGAACGGCAGCATGTGGTGTTCGCACATCGACCAGACGCGCATGCCGGTCACCGCCACCATCTGGTTGTGGCGCACGGAGCTGAAGACCGTGTCGAGCTTGCCCGGATCATATTCGATGAAGTCGCGGTAGAAATTCGCGATCCGGCGCGGCGTTTCCAACAGGCCTTCGCGGTCGGGGTTTTCGCCGATCGCGATCAGCAGCTCGCGAACGAGCTCCTTGACGCGGGCGTGATCGACTTTCTTGGTGGCGAGATGCTGTTCGGGCATGGGGTTCTCCTGCAGGTGTCAGAGAGCTTACGGCCCGGAGGCGCTTGCCGTTGTCTATTGTTGGAGTGCGGCGCGGATTTTCTCCACCCTCTTGCGATTGGCGCCCATGTCGGAGTGTCCCACGCGGCTCGCAGATCTCACCTGCCACGTCTGGCCATCGCGCCGAAATTCCACATCATCAACGAAGCGCAGCAGGGCGGTGGAATAGGTTGCGCTGATATAGTCATCGGTCTCGGACGTGATCTTGCCGCCCGTCTCCGACACAGCGGCGCGAATATCTTCGCGTGATCCAGTCAATGGCGCGACGCGCTGCGGCTCCGGCGTGTCGGGTTCGCTGCTGACGGCATTGGGCTTGGGCGAGCCGGCCTGCAGGCGACCCAGCTGCACGCCGGGTGGGGAGCCGCGCTGCGACAGCACGGACAGGATCAGCAGCCCGCCGATGATGACCGCGGGGATAAGCCAGAGATAGTCCACTACGATGTTCCCTCTTGGTCGGACCCGAAAACCTGGCCTGCAATATGTTCGTCATACCATGTCGGACCCAGAAGGCTCTGGAAAAATCCGTTATGGCCGCCGTGGGCCAGCACGATCAGCCGCGAATGGCTCGGCAGGTTCAGCCGCCGGATGTCGCGCTCCGGGATCATGCCATCGTCCGCCGCCGTGATGATCTCGATCGGCACGGGGCAGCGCAGCAAATCGTCCGGGTCCAGACGGTAGGAATTGAAATAATCCTCCATCCGTTCGAACTCGGAATAGCGCGGCAGCAGCTCCGCCGTCATGCCGAGCACGCGGCGGTGGCGCAGTATATCGGAGAAGTCATAGAGATGCGGATGCGCCGCCTGTTTCCGGCGCAGGCTCGCCGACCATTTCTTGCGAAAATAGCGCCGATAGAGCGGGTTCACATCGATCAGCGGCGCCGCGCCCCACGGATCGACGACCGGGCTGATAGCGTAAATCTTCGCCAGCCCCGGCACGCTCATGTCCCGCAGCGCGCGACCCACTCTCAGCGCGAAATTCCCGCCCAGCGAGAAGCCGACGATATAGACAGGCGCCCCGTCAGCGAGACGCGCCGCCTCCCGCACGGCGTCGAACACCTCGTTGAACAGCGTCGAGTAGAACAGCCCCTCATTGAGATCGTGGCTGTCGCCGTGATCGCGGTAGTTAAGGCGAAACACGCTCGCGCCGCGCTCATACATATGACGGCCACAGCTCACGACATAGGTGCTGTCCTGGCTGCCCTCCCAGCCGTGCAGGAAAATGAAAAGCGCGCGGTTGTCAGGGTTGCGCGAATAGCTGCCACGCAGCCGCACCCCGTCGCCGCACTGGATGATACGGTCTTCCGCTGCGTCCAGCATCGGATTGGCCCCGCGCTTCCTGATCTTCAGGCTGGCCAGCGCCGTTTGCACGATGCCGGGCCGCATCCAGAACGGCGGGTTGAAGGGAGCGGGCGGAGGGGAAGCAGACACGTTACCTGCGCTTTAAGCCGAAGTGAGCGATGATGGAAGCGCTTCAAAAGGTTGAAGCGATTTAACCACGCCTCCTAACCCGGCCTTATCCCGTGGCGGCTAGACCACACCCATAGAGCGACCCTCGAAGGTCGCCGGTGAAAGGTGGTTTCCATGGTGGCTCTCACAGCCCCTGCATTAGAGCACGTGCCCGCGGGCCGACTGGTCGCCGTGCTCTGCGCCGCCGACGAACCGGGCTGTCACGCGCAAGTCCTGGGCGCAACGCTGCGCCTGGCGCGTAAGGCGGCGAGCCGGGGCGAGACCGTGCTGCTGCTGGACGGAACCGATGGCGCGCTGATGGAGCGCGCGGGCATTCTCTATTCACGAACGCTCGACAACGTCATCCGCGGTGAATGCGAACTGCGCGATGCGCTCTTCGTCACCGCCAATGAACATTTTTCCGCAGGCGTACTGTCCGAACAAGGGTTGGACGACGCCGTCGGGACCCTCGCCGCGCTATCGCTCTCCTATGATTGGGTGTTCTGCGTGACGCCGTCGGGCCTGTCGCCCGCACAAGCGCGTCTGGCGGCCGGAGCCGACGCCACGCTGATGGCCTATGACACGCGCTCGGACGGCTTCATGCGCGCCTTTTGGGCGATCGACGCCATTCGCCGCCGCAAGCTGCGTTTCGACCCGCTGATGCTGTCGGCCGGACCGCTGGCCGACGCCGTCGACACGGCACTGATGCTGCGCGATGTCGTCCGCGACCATCTCGGCGCGCCGCCGCCTTATGCGGGTCACGCGCTGGATGCGGGACTGCCCGCTGCGGGGCTGGCCAAGCTCGACGCCATCTGCCGTCCGGAGCTGGCCGCCGCGCGCACTGCATAAAGCTGCAGAAGATTCGCAGGACATCGCAGGTTCACCCGTTTGAGTGTATGAAGCCACTCAACCGGAGACCTATCATGGCCAAACTTCGTAATACCCTGCTCATCGGCGCCTCTGCGTTGATGCTGCCTCTCGCGGCTCTCGCCGCCTCCCCCGCCGCCGATCTCGACCGTGACGGCCAAGTCACGCGCGCCGAATTTATGGCCGCATCCGACGCCCGTTTTGCGCAAGCCGACACCAATTTCGACGGCCAGCTGACGACGGACGAACGCCGCGCTCTTCGCGAAGCCATGAAGACCACGCGCGCGCTGGAACGCCACAACCGCATGGACACCGATGGTGACGGCGCGGTCAGCGAGGCGGAAATGCTCGCCGCGCGTGACGCCCGCGAGGCCAAGCGAGACGGCAAGCGCGAGGAACGCCGCGCCCGCATGACCGAGCGTTTCGACACCGACGGCGACGGCACTGTTTCCGATGCCGAGCGTGAGGCCGCCAAGGCCGAGCGCAAAGCCAAACGCGATGCGCGCCGTGCCGAGCGTGGTGACGCCGACAAACCCCGTGGCCAGAAGCGCGGCAAGCGCGGCGCGCGCATGGACACCAATGGCGACGGGCTGATCTCCGCCGCTGAATACCGCAGCGGAGCCGAAGCCCTGTTCGTTCGCATGGACGCCAATGGCGACGGCGTGCTGACACAAGGCGAAGGCAAGCGCCGCAAGCGTGGCAAGAAGCGCCGCGGCTAAGCGTCAAACCGGTGAGCCCCGCCCCGGCCATTTCCGACCCGGATGCAGACCTGCTCCCCGCGCTCGCGCGGGGAGACGAGGCCGCGCTGACCACGCTCATGGAGCGTCGGCTGGACGGCCTGCACAGGCTTTGCTTCCGCCTGCTCGGCGACACTCATGAGGCCGAGGACGTCTGCCAGGAGAGCTTTCTGAAGCTCTGGCAGGCAGCCCCGACATGGCAACCAGGACGCGCGCGGCTGATGACCTGGCTCTGCCGCGTGGCGACCAACCGCTGCTACGACCGCCTGCGCAAGAAACGTCCGGATCTGCCGGGCGATACACTGAACCCGGCGGATGACCGCATCACGGTCGAGGCCCGATTGATCCGTGATGAGCGTTGGGACGCGCTGCAAACCGCGATGATGGCCCTAAAGCCCAGGGAAAGGACGGCGCTGGCATTATGCTATGACGATGCGCTGCCACAAAAAGATGCCGCCACCGCGATGGAGATCACGGTAAGCGCCTATGAAAGCCTGCTGGTGCGTGCCCGAAAAAGCCTGCGTGCGGAGCTGGATATGGAGAGACAGAGTGCCTGAGATGACGACACATAACGACGATATCAGAGCCTTGTTCGAAGGCAGCGACGCGCCCGCCCCGCGCGCTGAGCTGAGCACGCGGATTCTGGCGGAAGCCCGTTCTGCCGCTACGCCTCCCGCACCCGCGCCCGCCAATGACAATGCCCGACGCTGGCCCGCTTTTGGCGCTATCGCCGCCATGCTCGTCGCGGCCGTCTTCGCGATGACGACCCTCATGGGCGGCACCGTCGACGAGTCCGAGAACTGGGCCAGCTACGCCGATGCGTCGGGCTTCGCGGAGCTCTATGCCTGGGTCGAAGGCGAGTAGCGCTCTTGGCGCATGCACCTATGCCAGGCTATGGACGGTCCATGAGCTCGCGCATCGTTACCCGCATTTCCGTCCTGCTCATGTCTGCGGGTATGCTCGCAGCGACACCCGCAGGTTCACCCAAAGTCGACTTCAATAATGACGGCATGATCGCGCTTGGCGAATATCTCACCGTCGTCGACCGCTTCTTCGCAAAGGCCGACGCAAACCAGACCGGCCAGCTCTCCCGAGACGAGTGGCCCCGGCGGGGGCTATATAGCCGGTAGGTCTATCCCGGCTCCGCCGCGTTCGCCGTTGCGGGCGCAATTAGCACGAAGCCTTTGGCGGGCGGTCCGTTCTGATCTTGCGAATTGCGTTGACCCATGTCGCCGAAGGAGAAGCGCTCCGGCGGTGCGGCATCCTCATAGATGACGGGGCGATTTGCCTCCCGCTCGGTCGCCTGCTGCGCGGCGCGCATGAGTTCCAGCTCCATCTGCAGGCGCGAGACCTCCAACTCGAACAGCCGGGTGCAGTCGACGCGTTTGGGTCGCTTACCCAGCGGAATGGTCAAGCGCCCATAGAGCGCGGCGGAGTCGCGGTTATAGATGTCGTTCGTTCCGATTACGCCCATGTCGAGCGTCGGGCCGCCCGAGCCGATGGCGCTTTGACAGCTGATGCCGCCCGCGCCCCTGACCACGTCCTGCCCGGTCGCGCGCGGTGCGCTCGGCAGGTTGAAGCCTTGCTGATTGTAGCTGCTAGAGCTGTTTGGAAACAGGATCGGCTGCGGGCTCGGTTCAAATCCCGGCGCGGTCGGAGACTGCTGCGCATAGGCTGTGCCGGGCAGTCCAGCGAGGAGCGCTGTGCTCAGCACAGTAATCAGTGCTCGGGTCGTGTGATGTCGAGTGTAGCGCATACTTCCCCCCGGTAGCTGGTGCCGGACGCCACACTATTCGGGTGACGCGGCGTGATGGCGTGACAAACATAGACGCGACGCTTGGCGTTTGGTCCCACAGGAACGCGCACGAGCAGCGGCGCGCGTGCGCCGCCCGCCATGCGTTTGCGGGCGGGCGAGACCTGCGCCCCCCGAACGGCTCGGCCCGCGTCGTCCACGATGAAGAACTCGCTCGTCTGGGCATGTTCATAGGGGTTGGCGACTTCGAACCGGGCCGCCGCGATTTGCGAGACGGTCTGCACATCGTGAATCATGGGCGAGACGACCTGCGCCGCAGCCGTGCCCGCTGATCCGCAGAGCGCAATCAGGAGCACAGCTCCCCCACAAAGAACTCGTGGGGGTTTCGTCGGTGTGGGGCTGGCGGACACTATTCGGTGATGCAGCGAACGGTGACGGTCATCGTATAGGCGCCGCCCTCGAATGCGCCGGACGATTTCGTCGCTGATGCATCGACGGACGCCGTCGTGATGCCCACGGGCAGCAGCGCGCTAATGCCTGCGTCCAATGTCGAGCCGTCGATGGTGTGGCTGGCGGCGAAGGTCGTGTCCGTGTCCGACCCCGCGGGCGCGAGGGTGAAATTCGTTGGTGCGATGACCTGAAGATTGGCACGCGGATTGTTGGTCACGATCTGTGCCTGAGCGGCCGAACCGCCGGCCTCGTCCGAGCCGAGGCGAGTCGCGTCGGCTGAGCTACCTAGCGCACCCGGAACGGGTACAGTGACCGCACAGGTATCGAGGATAGCTCCGGCGAATACGGCCTCGCCGTCGATATTGGCCGCGTTGGCCGCGCCCGTCATTGCCGTGAGCGAGACAAGCGTGAGTGCGACGAGGCCGCCATTGCGTGTGCGTGAGTTGTTTCGTGTCATGGTCGTTTCCTTGAAGCCGTCGTCATTGGTGCGTCGTGATTGACGAGGGAACAAGCCGCAGGCACCGCCTTCGGTTGCAACTGACATGGATACAAGGTTAACGGCACCTTAGCGGGCGGCTGGACCACGACGAGGGAAGGTCGCTGGACCGCATCTTCGCCGAAGCCAATGCGAGGGACCGCTTTCGCATCGCCGATGCGGACGGCAACGACGCTCTCACCCTCGATGAGTGGCAGAAGCCCGGGCTGTTCTCGCTCTAGTCGCGCGCCAATAGCCGCAGCCCAACCCGGTTGCGCGGGGGCGCTTTCGTCCCTAACTCGCACCCATGTCCGCGAACCAAGAAAACATCCGCAATTTTTCTATTGTGGCGCATATCGACCACGGCAAGTCGACGCTGGCCGACCGCATGATCGCGCATTGCGGGGGTCTGACGCAGCGCGAAATGTCCGAGCAAGTGCTCGACAATATGGACATCGAAAAAGAGCGCGGCATCACTATCAAGGCGCAGACTGTGCGCCTCGACTACCGCGCCAAGAACGGCCAGGATTACGTGCTGAACCTGATGGACACGCC
The DNA here is from genome assembly GCA_937923575.1 of uncultured Algimonas sp. Lineage (GTDB taxonomy): Bacteria > Pseudomonadota > Alphaproteobacteria > Caulobacterales > Maricaulaceae > Litorimonas. The sequence continues at coordinate 1,476 of CALDUL010000104.1, read as the reverse complement.
GGGCCATGTCGATTTCGCCTATGAGGTTTCGCGCTCACTCTCGGCCTGCGAAGGCTCGATCCTCGTCGTGGACGCCTCGCAGGGTGTGGAAGCTCAGACCCTCGCCAACGTCTATCAGGCCATTGAGCATGACCACGAGATCGTGCCGGTTCTTAACAAGATCGACCTGCCGGCGGCTGAGCCTGACCGCGTGCGCCAGCAGATCGAGGACGTCATCGGCATCGACGCCACGGACGCCATCGAATGTTCGGCCAAATCCGGCATCGGCATCGAGGACGTGCTCGAAGCCATCGCCGAACGATTGCCCCCACCGGCTGAAGGCGATCCGAAAGCGCCGCTCAAGGCCATGCTCGTCGATGCATGGTATGACCAATATATGGGCGTGGTCGTGCTCTACCGCGTGCTGGAAGGCACGATCAAAAAGGGCATGCGGATCCGCACCATGAACACGGGCGCGAGCTATACGGTCGACAAGGTCGGCGTCTTCAAGCCCAAGCCCACTGATGTTCCCGAGATCGGCCCCGGCGAAGTCGGCTTCCTCACCGCGTCGATCAAGGAAGTCGCTGACGCGGCCGTCGGCGACACCATTACCGAGGACAAACGCCCGACGGAAACACCGCTCGACGGCTTTAAACCCGCCCAGCCTGTCGTGTTCTGCGGTATCTTCCCGGTCGACGCCGCCGATTTTGAGGACCTGCGCGCCGCGATGGGCCGGCTACGGCTCAATGATGCGAGCTTCTCGTTTGAAATGGAAACGAGTGCGGCGCTTGGCTTCGGCTTCCGCTGCGGCTTTCTGGGACTGCTCCATCTGGAGATCATTCAGGAGCGCCTGGAACGCGAGTTCGATCTCGACCTGATCACCACCGCCCCTTCGGTCGTCTACACGCTCTCAATGCGCGACGGCTCGGACATGCAGCTGCACAATCCCGCCGACATGCCCGACGTGATGAAGATCGACCACATCCAGGAGCCCTGGATCAAGGCAACCATCATGACGCCGGACGACTATCTCGGCGGTATTCTCAAGCTCTGCCAGGACCGCCGCGGCATTCAGACTGGGCTGTCCTACATCAACGGCCGCGCCATGGTGGAATATGAGCTGCCGCTCAACGAAGTCGTGTTCGATTTTTACGACCGGCTGAAGAGTGTGTCCAAGGGCTATGCCTCATTCGACTACTCCGCCATCGGCCTGCGCGAGGGCGATCTCGTGAAGATGAGTATTCTCGTTAATGGCGATCCGGTCGATGCGCTGTCCATGTTGGTGCACCGCAACAATGCCGAAGGTCGCGGTCGCCAGATGTGCGAAAGGCTCAAGGACCTCATCCCGCGCCACCTGTTCAAGATCCCGGTCCAAGCAGCCATCGGGGGCAAGGTCATCGCCCGCGAAACCATCGCCGCCATGCGCAAGGACGTCACCGCGAAATGCTACGGCGGCGACGCGTCCCGGAAGCGCAAGCTGCTCGACAAGCAGAAAAA
>CALDUL010000103.1 GCA_937923575.1 uncultured Algimonas sp. | reverse complement strand
AGAGAGCCTGCAGCAGTGGCTGCTGGGTGGCTACGCCGTGGATAACGCCACGCTCAACCGCTTCTATTCGCTGCACTATCTGCTGCCCTTCGTGATCGCGGGCCTGTCGGTCCTGCACATCTGGGCGCTGCATGTGACGGGCTCCTCCAACCCGATCGGTGTCAGCCAGAAAGTGAAGACCGATAGCCTGCCGTTCCACCCGTACTTCACGGTCAAGGACATGTTCGCGGTGACGGTCTTCCTGATCATCTTCGCATTCTTCCTGTTCTACCTGCCGGACGCGCTGGGTCATGCTGATAACTACATCAAGGCCGACCCGCTGAAGACGCCTGCCCATATTGTTCCGGAATGGTACTTCCTGCCCTTCTACGCGATCCTGCGTGCCGTGCCCGACAAGCTGGCCGGTATCCTGCTGATGCTGGGCGCCATCGCCGTGCTGTTCGTGCTGCCATGGCTGGACACGTCCAAGGTGCGGAGCATGCGCTTCCGCCCGATCGCACGCTGGTTCTTCTTCATCTTCGTCGTGATGTGCTTCATCCTCGGCTACTGTGGTGCAGGAACGCCCGACGATCCGACGGTCTTCTTCGGCATCTCCTTCTATCGCCTGAGCCAGATCTCGACGCTCTACTACTTCGCCTATTTCCTCGTGATCCTGCCGATCCTTGGACTGGTCGAAGACCCGGATGAGCGTCCGGCTTCCATCACTCAGGCGATCCTGAACTATGGCGACAAGCCTGAACCGGAAAAGGTCTTCGCCCCCGCCGAATAGGGGCGAGCCAATAGACAGAGCGACGGGCGTTCCCTAGGGAGCGCCCGTCGCAAAGGCTCTCGGATCAGGGCTGACACACACAAGAGTATCGAAAGCACGCACATGGCATTCAAGTCCGCCAAGAACCTGATGATCGGCACAGCCGTCGCGCTGGCATCCGTCACCGGCGTCGCCATCGCCGCCGGCGATTCGGTCGATACCGGCTATGAGATGGTGCATAAACACTGGCACTGGTCGGGCGCTTTCGGCTCCTACGACCGCGAAGCCATGCAACGCGGCTACCAGGTCTATGTCGAGGTCTGCCGCAACTGCCACAATCTCGATCAGCTCGCCTTCCGCCACCTCGGCGACAAGGGCGGCCCGTTCTACAATCCCGAATATCCGAACCCGAACGACAATCCGCTGGTCAAGAACATCGCCGCCGAGATCGAGGTCGAGGATATCGACGCCGATACGGGTGATGTCATAACGCGTCCCGGTATTCCGGCCGACTATTTCCCGCCAGTCTATCCCAACGACGCGGCTGCGCGTGCGGGCAATGGCGGTGCATTGCCGCCGGATCTGTCCGTCATCAACAAGGCTCGCACGGGCGGCGCGGACTATATCTACAACTTGCTGATCGCCTATGAGCATCCGATCCCGGAGAAGCTCAAAAAGGACCAGACGCCGGGCCTCTATTTCAACCCCGTCATGGAAGGCAATTGGATCGCCATGCCGCCGCAGCTCGAAGACGGGCTTGTGGAATATCAGACCGATCTGGAAGGCCAGAACCCGCCAGAGCCCACCATGGAACAGCTCGCCGCAGATGTGACCGAGTTCCTCGCCTGGTCGGCTGACCCCAAGCTCGACGAGCGCAAGACGGCCGGCTTCATGAGCTTGCTGTATCTGCTGATCCTCGCTGTCCTTCTGTGGTTCTCCTACAAGCGCATCTGGGCGCGGTTGAAGCAGCCCGTCTCCGGATAGCGCTTTCGGCCAGATATTGATGAAGAGCCCCGGTCGAAAGGCCGGGGCTTTTCTTTGGTTCAAGGGAGGTTGGGGACCGGTGCGCCGAGCAGACCCGCTTCGGGACTAGCGGCTCGCTTCGAACCGATAGCGCTTCAACACGCCCTCGGCCTCCACCGGCTCGCCGTCGACCGTCTTGGGATGGAACCGCGTGCGCATGGCGGCGCGCTCGGACGCTTTGACAAAGTCCTCCGCATAGCGCTCGGCCTCCACATTGACGACTTCGGCCAGCTCGACGCGGCCCTTGGCGTTGATGTCCAGGCGCATGGTGACGACAGCGTTGATCTTGCGGCGCTGGGCGGCGCGCGGATAGCGCGGGGTCACATTCCGGCGTACGCGCACCGGCGTGACGACGGGGGCGGCCGCGCGCGGGGCGGGCTGTGCAATCACGATCGGCGCAGCCGGGGCGGGCGTCACGATAGGCGGTGCGGTAACCGGGCCTCCGGCGAGCGAATCGGCGGGAACATTGCGTGGGATCGGTGACGGCCCATCCGGCAGGGAGCGATCGGGACGCGCGTCGCGTGGCGCCTCTCCGGCCAGCTGCTCGATTTGCAGGCGTAGCGCAGCGATTTCCTCGTCACGCCCACCGAGATAGCCACCCCAGCGCGCTTCGAACGCATCCACGGCGGCGGAGCGGCCCTCGGTTTCGGCGCGCGCATCATAGACAGCGCTGACCGTGGCTTCCCAATCGCTCGCCTCCGCGCTTTCCAACACGGCCAGCTGCGCACGGGCCGCGGACGACCGTCCGCTCTCCGGGTTCTGATTGACGAAATCGGTCAGCCGCGCCCGGCGCAAGGCGGGATCCGTTTCTGCAATGGCTTGGCGATAGGAGCGGGTGACGTCGGGCGGGCTGATGACAGGATCGCCGCTGCCCGCCGGACTCCCCGGACTGCCGAGCCAGACCAGCGTGCCGATGACGGCAAGCCCGGCCGCGCCCAGCAGAAGCGGCAGGATAAATTCGGCGCGCGAGGCGTCCTCATAGTCTTCAAATTCGTCGTCGATGGACTGGTACACACCCGGCTTATAAGCGGAACAGCACCCCGCGGTATAGACAGGATGGGCGCGACCGCGCACATGGATGACATGTCCGAAACAGCGCCCGTCACCGATAAATCCCACGTCGTTCTGGTCGACGGATCGGCCTATATCTTCCGCGCCTTTCACGCCCTGCCTCCGCTGACGCGAAAGCGTGACGGCCTGCCGATCGGCGCAGTTGCGGGTTTCTGCAACATGCTGTTCAAGATGCTGAAGGATCAGAAGGACGACAATCGCCCGACCCATTTCGGGGTGATTTTCGATGCCGGTTCTCAGACTTTTCGGAACGATATCTATCCCGACTACAAGGCCAATCGCGGCGAACCGCCCGAGGACCTCGTTCCGCAATTCCCGCTCACGCGCGATGCGACGCGCGCCTTTGGCGCGCCTGCTGTGGAAATGGATGGGTTTGAAGCGGACGACCTGATCGCGACCTATGCGCGGCATGCCGAAGCGCTGGGCGCGCGGGTGACGATACTCTCCTCAGACAAAGACCTGATGCAGCTCGTCTCCGACCGCGTCTCCATGCTCGACCCGATGAAGAACAAATCCATCGGCCCTAAGGAGGTCGAGGAAAAGTTCGGCATGGGACCCGAGCATGTGATCGATATTCAAGCACTGGCCGGCGACAGCACAGACAATGTGCCCGGCGTGCCGGGCATCGGCGTGAAGACGGCGGCGCTGTTGCTTCAGGAATATGGCGATCTGGAAACGCTGCTGGAGCGCGCCGAGGAAATTCCGCAAAAAGGTCGCCGCACCAAGCTGATGGAGAACGCGGATCTCGCGCGGGTCTCTAAAGAACTCGTGACGCTGAAGACCGATGTCGATGTTGAAGTGGGTCTGGACGCGCTGGCCATCGTCGATCCCGACACGGAAAAGCTGTTCGATTTTCTCGAAGAGATGGGCTTTCGCACGCTGACTGCGCGCGTGCGCCAGGCCGTGGGCGACGGGGAGGGTAGCGGCATACGCGCCGACGACACGCGCGATGAGATCGAGGGCCCGGCCACGCGCGAGCAATATCCGAACACCACATTTGACCACACAAAGTATGAGTGCGTTCAGGACGAAGAACGGCTCGCGCACTGGATCGCCCGCGCCCACGCCGTCGGCCACGTCGCCGTCGATCTGGAAACCGACAGCCTCGACTCGAGAGCCGCCAATATGGTGGGGGTCTGCTTGGCGGTAGATGATAACGAGGCCTGCTACGTCCCGCTCGCCCATGTCGGCGAAGCGGACCTGCTCGGAGATAATAGCGCGCCTAGACAGATTGAGATGAGCCGCGCGCTGGAAATGCTGCGCCCCATGCTGGAAGCGCCGAGCGTGCTGAAGATCGGGCAGAACTTCAAATATGACCTCGGCGTCTTTGCGCGCTACGGGCTGCATCCCGCGCCCTATGACGACACCATGCTGATCTCTTACGCGCTCGACAACGGCACAAATAATCACGGCATGGACACGCTCGCAGAAACCCATTTCGGCCACACGCCCGTGCCGTTCAAGGAGATCGCGGGCACGGGAAAGAAGGCCAAAACCTTCGACCAGATCGGGCTCGACGACGCGACCCGCTACGCCGCGGAGGACGCGGATGTCACCCTGCGTCTGTGGAAATTTCTTCGGCCCAAGCTGCAGGCATCCGAAGTCACGCGTGTCTACGAAAATATCGACCGCGGCATGCCCGCCGTCGTGGCCAAGATGGAGAATGAGGGCATCAAGGTGGATCGCGCCGAGCTCGCGCGACTGTCCTCGCTATTCTCGCAAAAGCTCGCGGGGCTGGAAGCCGAGGCGCACCAGATCGCGGGCGGGCCGTTCAACATCGGTAGCCCCAAGCAGATCGGCGAAATCCTGTTCGACCAAATGGGTTTGCAGGGCGGCAAGAAGACCAAGACCGGCGCGTGGCAGACGGGTGTCGACATATTGCAGGACCTGGCGGATGCGGGCGAGCAGCTGCCCGCGACCATCCTGCAATGGCGGCAGTTTTCGAAGCTGAAGTCGACCTATACCGACGCGTTGCAGGCGCAGATCAATCCGCAGACCGACCGCGTGCATACGAGCTTCTCTCTCGCCGCGACGACGACGGGGCGGCTCAGCTCCAGCGACCCGAATCTGCAAAACATTCCGATCCGGACAGAAGAAGGGCGCAAGATCCGCGACGCCTTCATCGCGGAGCCGGGGCATATGCTGGTCGCCGCCGACTACTCGCAGATCGAGCTGCGGCTGATGGCGCATATGGCGGACCTGCCCAGCATGAAACAGGCCTTTGCGGACGGCGTCGATATTCACTCGCTGACCGCATCCGAGATGTTCGGCACACCGCTGGCCGAGATGACGCCGGACATTCGCCGCCAAGCCAAGGCCATCAACTTCGGTATCATCTACGGCATCAGCGCTTTCGGTCTGGCGAAGAACACGGGCGTGGACCGGAGCACGGCCGCGGACTTTATCAAGACCTATTTCGAGAAGTTTCCCGGCATTCGCGACTATATGGATCAGACCAAGGTGGAGGCGCGCGAGCGTGGCTATGTCACCACATTGTTCGGCCGAAAGTGCCACATTGGCGGTATTCGCGACCGCAATCAGGCGCGGCGGGCGTTCGCCGAACGCCAGGCGATCAACGCGCCGATCCAGGGTACGGCTGCCGATATCATGCGCCGCGCCATGATCCGCATGCCGGGGGCTATCGACGCCGTCGAGGGTGCGCGCATGTTGCTACAAGTCCACGACGAACTGGTGTTCGAAGTGCCGGAAGGGCGGGAGGACGCGCTGATCGAGATTGTGAAAGACGTGATGGAGCGCGCGCACGAACCTGCGGTGGAGTTGAGTGTTCCGATTGATGTGGAGGCTGGGGCGGCTAAAAACTGGAACGACGCGCACTGAGAACCGCATTCGCGAGATAGAGCTCCTGGTGCCCACAGCCTAGAGGCAACGCGCGGAACGGAGCACAGCGGAGTGAGCACGATGGTTCTAGGCTAGCGTCCGAAGGACCGTCCAGCGCAGCTGGAACCCCGGCGTATCTGCCGGGACGATCGCGATAGCGGTCGATCTCCGATTGTCCGTTTTACATCGAGCTTGGAGTTAACCGCCCTTCTCCCTTGAGGGAGAAGGTGGCCGATAGGCCGGATGAGGGTGTAGGGTGTCCAAGAGTCTCTCTAAAACCGAGCGCCCTCACCCGCCCTTCAGGGCACCCTCTCCCTCAAGGGAGAGGGGCGATGGTCTTATATAAGAGGGGAGCCGAGACATCCGAGTTCGACCGATCACGCGTTCGTCCCGCCCCATAAGGCGGGGCTGCCGCTCCGCGCCGCGGTCCTCGTGCCTCGGACGCTAACAGAAACACCGCTACAGCCCCTTCGCTTCGCTACGGAACAAGTATTTCTGTTGTATCGTGAGGAGCGCTATTCCGCAGCGACTGGTCGCTGGGGTATCGGACAACTCACCCCAGTCGGTCCATGGTTGCAATACCCCATCGGGTTCTTCTTCAGATATTGCTGGTGGTAGTCTTCCGCCGGATAATACTCCGGCGCCATTGCGATCTCGGTCGTCACCGTCTTTCCGTAAGCCTGCTCATAGCGCGCCTTGGCCTCTTTTGCCGCAGACAGCTGGGCGTCGGTGTAGCAATAGACGGTCGAGCGGTACTGGCTGCCAACGTCATTGCCCTGACGGTTGCCCTGTGTCGGGTCGTGATGCTCGAAGAAGACTTTCAACAGCTCATCAAAGCTCAGCACGGACGGATCATAGACGACGTGCACGACTTCCGCATGGCCCGTACGACCGGAGCAGACGCGCTTGTAATCGGGCGCGGTGTCGGTGCCGCCCGCATAACCGACGGAAGTGACGTGGACGCCGTCCAACTTCCACAGGATCCGCTCCGCACCCCAGAAGCAGCCCATGCCGAACATGACCTGCTCGGACCCGGCGGGATAGTCGGTGAACATGTCGTTGCCGTTGATGGCGTGTTGGGAAATCGTGGCGAGCATGGCTTAGTCCTGTCTCAAAATCTTTGTCACGGCGCGCGCGATGCGCTCGGCCATGATGTTGGCCCCTGTCATGGTGTCGATGTGGTCCTGACGCAGCTCGATCGCAAGGTGCGGATGGCCGCGGGTCACGACAGAATTATCGACGGTGAAATTCAGATCATGGGCGGAATAGGGCAGGTTGATATCGATCTGTAGTCCGGGCGCGATCTGCAGAAACTCGGTCTTGAAGGCGACCGCGGTTTCGCTGTCATCCTTGACCAGCAATCCGACGTCGGTTTCGCGCGGTGGCTCACCGCCGATCTGCGGCGTGAAGCTGTGTACGCTGATCACCAGTGCGCGGGGTCGGGAGTCGAGATCCCGGCCGAGTGCCTTGTGATAGGGCGTGTAGAGTCGCTCAATCCGCTCCTCGCGCTGTGGTATGGTGAGGTTCTGATTGCGCGGAATGGCCGTGCCGTCGCTGGTGTCAGGAATTAGACCCGGCGATCCGAGATCGCGATTCGCGTCGATCACCAGCCGGGAGAAACCGCAGAGCAGACCGCCGCAGCCCAGCAGAGCGCAAAGCCTGCGCGCGACCCATTCCGAGCCGATGTCATAGGCGATATGGCGGCGCATATCGGCCTCCGAGACGCCCAGATCCCCGATCCAGTCCGGAATCACCCGCGAGGCATGGTCGGCAAAGACGAACACATCTGTTCGCTCGCCATCAATCAGTTCATAAGCCAGCATCCGGCTGCATTAGCCTCACGCGAGCGATTGCCCTACCGAAAAAGCGGCGTTATAGCGCCGCGTCCCGGAGTAACCTCCCGGGATCATAGCTCCGCTATAACTGGGGTGAGGTGGCCGAGTGGTTTAAGGCGCACGCTTGGAAAGCGTGTTTAGGTTTGTAGCCTAACGTGGGTTCGAATCCCATCCTCACCTCCAGCGGCTATCGCTCTCGACATCGCACTGAACGCACCACAACAGAAACACCCGCTCCGTAGCGCAGCGGTCGAACTCAGGTGACGGGCCATAACTCAACGACACAACCTTCGTCCCTCTCACTTGAGAGAGAAGGCCAATGCTAAATGATTTGATGTGTTGCTCATACGACCGCCAAAAACCCGCGCCACTCCCGCCGATCGCTGCTACACTCGCCCCATGCCGTTCCCACCAGACCCCCCGCTCGCCTGGACGACGCTCTCGACCCAGATCGTCCACCGCACGCCTTTCATTGAAATCGAGCAGAACGACGTCATCCGCCCCGACGGCACTGAGGGCGACTACACGCTGACGCGTTTCGTGAACCGCGCAGTCGGGGTCGTGCCTTACGAGAACGGCGGCGTTTGGCTTGTCGGGCAAAGCCGCTTCGCACTCGGTCAGTATAGTTGGGAGATTCCCGAAGGCGGCGTGCCGAAGGATGAGAATATGGAGGCGGCCGCCCGGCGGGAGCTCAAGGAAGAAACCGGCATCACGGCGGAGCGGCTGACGCATTTGTTCGATATCCACACGTCCAATTCCTGCACGGATGAATGGGGGCAGCTTTTTCTCGCGACCGGGCTCAGCCACGGCGAGATGGAATTGGAGGGCACGGAGGATATCCAGCGGCTCTTCGTGAGCCTGGACGAGGCGCTGGGCGCGATCGAGCGCGGCCGTATCACCGACGCCATCACCATTGCCGCACTCTACAAGGTCGCGCTGATGCGCGTGGCGGGCGAACTTCAATGACGTCGCATTTCGACGTCATCATCATTGGCGCAGGCGCAGCGGGCATGATGGCGGCACCCTATGCGGCCCGGCGCGGACGCTCCGTGCTCGTGCTCGACCATGCCGACAAACCGGGCGAGAAAATCCGCATCAGCGGCGGCGGGCGATGCAATTTCACGCATCTGTTCTCGACGCCGGAAAACTTTGTCAGCCAGAACCCGCATTTCTGCAAGAGCGCGCTGTCGCGCTACACGCCTTACGATTTTCTCGATCTGGTCGAACGCTACGGGATCGCATGGGAGGAGAAGGCCAAGGGGCAGCTATTCTGTCAGGGCAAGTCGACGCAGATCATCGACATGCTGGTCAAGGAGCTGACTGACGCAGGTGCGGAGCTGCGGCTCGGCACGGAGGTGCTGGGTGTGAGTCGGCTCGGAGAGGGCTTCACCGTCACCACGCCGACGCAGACGCTTTCCTGCGACAGCCTCGTCGTGGCTTGCGGCGGGCCGAGCATTCCGAAAATGGGCGCGACGCGCTTTGGCTATAAACTCGCCGAACAGTTCGGCTTGCCGCTGGTCGAGCCCGTGCCCGCGCTTGTGCCGCTGACATTCAATGACGAGATGAAGCAGGGCTTGAGCCAGCTTTCCGGCGTGGCGGTGGAAGCCGTCGTGTCCAATGACCGCGCCAGTTTCGACGACCCACTGCTGCTGACGCACCGCGGCCTGTCGGGTCCGGCCGTGCTGCAGATCAGCACCTATTGGGAGCCGGGAGAGGATATCGTCGTGAACATGGCGCCGGGTACGGATGTGCTGGCGCAGCTGAAGCGCGACCGCACGGCCCGCCCGCGGCTATCGCCCGAAAGCTGGCTCGCCGAGCGCTTGCCCAAACGGCTCGCAGCGCATGTCGCCACGACCATTCGGCAGGTGCGGCTCGCCGACATGCCGGATAGCCAGCTCGTCAATCTCGCGCTGCAGGTCGGGCAATGGCGCATTCGGCCCAATGGCACGGAAGGCTACCGCAAGGCGGAAGTCACGCGCGGCGGTGTCGACACGGCCGCGTTGTCGTCCAAGACGATGGAAGCGCGCGACGTGCCGGGTCTCTATTTCATCGGCGAAGTCGTGGACGTCACCGGCCACCTCGGCGGGCATAATTTCCAATGGGCCTGGGCGAGTGGCGTGGCCTGCGGGCAGGTCTGCTAGCGCTTTTCAAAACCAAACGACCTGCTAGACCGCCCCCATGAGAGTTATCGATCTCAATGCCGATGTGGGCGAAGCGGACAATCCGGAATGGGCTTGGGCGGAAGCGCAGATCCTGCATGCGGTCAGCAGTGCCAATATCGCCTGCGGCGGCCATGCGGGCGATGACACGTCCATGCGCACGACGGTCCGCGGGGCCGTCGCGTCCGGCGTCACTATCGGCGCGCACCCCGCCTTTCCCGACCGTGAGAATTTCGGCCGCCGGTCACTGGTGCTGGGCGAGGACATTACCGAAGAAGCGTTGGTGCGGAGCCTGACTGCGCAGATCGTCCGTCTCGCGGAGATATGCGCCGAAGAGGGCGCGACCATCGCCTATGTCAAACCGCACGGACAGCTCTATAACGATGCGGTCACGGATGCGCGCAAAGCGGACATCATCGCACGCACCATTGCTGCCATCGATCCGAAGCTCATCCTGCTCGGCGGGCCGAACTCCGAGATGGGCCGCGCGGCGCAAGACTACGGCCTGCGTTTCGTCGCGGAAGGCTTCATCGATCGCCGATACTCCGACCACGGCCATCTTGTCAGCCGCTCCAACCCCGGCGCGGTCATAGAGGACCAGCATGCGCGCATGGCGCAGGCTGTCGGACTCGCAACGTCGGGGCGCGTCGAGACAATCTCCGGTGCCCCGCTGACCATCACGGCTCGCTCGCTCTGCTTGCACGGTGATAGTGCGGGCGCGGTGGAGACAGCGCATCAGGCCCGCGCCGCGATCGAGGCGGCGGGCGTGCGTGTGGAGGCGTTTGCATGAGTGTGACTAATCCCAAACCGTCCGATCCCAAACCGTCCGATCCCAGAATACTGAACTACGGCGACCACGCTGTACTGGTCCATTGGGAAGTGGACGGCTTCGATGCGGCTGTGTCCGATACCATTCACGGCCTCGCCGCGCGGCTGCGGGCAAAGGGCGCCTTCACCGAGGTCATGCCGGGCTATGACAGCCTTGTCGTCAGCTTCGATTCTGACGTCATGCCGATGCGTTCCGCGCGTCGCCGTGTCGAAGACGCGCTGCGGCGGGTCAGCACAAAGGACGCGCAGGCCGACGGTCGGCTTATCGAAATTGCAGTGGACTACTCCGGCCCGGATCTGGCGGCCGTCGCAGAGCATGCGGGCATGAGCGCGGACGCTGTGATTCGGGCGCATGTTGCGCGCGATTACCGCGTCTGCATGATGGGCTTTATCCCGGGTTTTGCTTTTTTGTCCGAAGTCGACACACGCCTCGCCATGCCGCGCCACGCGACCCCGCGTGCCCATGTGCCTGCGGGTAGCGTCGGCATCGCCAATTGGCAGACGGGCATTTACGGTCTCGACAGTCCCGGCGGCTGGCAGATCATCGGGCGCACCGATTCCATCATGTTTGACGCAAGCCGCGACGTTCCGTTTCTGGTCGAAGCGGGTGACCGCGTGAGGTTTGTACCCGCATGACGATTTCCGTTCTCAATGGCGGCACGCAGACGACCGTGCAGGACGCGGGACGGCCGGGTTTTCGCCACCTCGGCATTCCGAGTTCGGGTGCCGCCGACCGCCTGTCTTTTGCCGTCGCCAACCATCTGGTTGGTAATCCGTGGGACGCGCCCGCGCTGGAATGCGCACTGGGCGGCCTGCATCTGCGGTTCGAGCGTCCCATGGTCATTGCCATCTCTGGTGCGGAACAATGGGCACAAGTCAACGGCATGAATGCGCCGATGAACCGCGCCTTTGCCGTAGAGATAGGCGATATCCTCACGCTTTCCTACGCACGCGAGGGCTGCCGATCCTACGTCGCCGTCGCTGGCGGGCTGGAAGCGACCGAGTTCATGGGCAGCCAGTCGACCTATATGCCGGCGCAGCTCGGCGGGATCGAAGGCCGCGCACTCAAAGCCGGAGACGAAGTCGAACGCGCCGATGACGCGCCCACGATGACCAACACCATCCCGGCCAGCTATCTGCCCAAGCTGTCGAACCACATCGTGCTGCGCGCGCGGTCCGGGCCGGAGTGGGAGCTGCTGGACGCGCACTCCCGCCGCTATCTCTTCACCACGCCCTTCATCGCCACGCCCGCGACCGATCGCATGGGCTCGCGGCTGCGCGGCGACCGCATCGTGACGAGCGAACCGCTCGCCATGACATCGGGACCGCTGCTGCCCGGCACATTGCAATGCCCGCCGGACGGACAGCCGATACTCGCGCTTGCCGACGGTCATTGCACCGGCGGCTATGCGCGCGGGCTGCATGTCATCCAGGCCGACCAATGGCTGCTCGGCCAGATCGCGCCGGGCGCCAAGGTCAGCTTCCGTCGCGCATTCGAAGCCGAGGCCCCGGAAATTCTCCGCGTGCGCAATGCCGTCTGGAGCGCGCTGATTCCGGGGTTCAGTTTCTAGCTCGTGTTCGTCCTCCTCGACGATCAGGTCAGCCATCGGCAGCTCTACTTTACGCAGCCTCGCGCGGTGATTGAGTTTCGCATCGGCGACGATGTGGGTGCGTTCTTTGCAAAAGTGGACGCGGCACAGGCGGCGGGGCTGTGGCTTGCCGGGCAGTTCAATTACGAATTCGGCGCGGCGCTGGAGCCCAAGCTCGCGCATATCGCCGAGCCCGGCACGATCGTCGCGCGGTTGGGGATATTTGGTGAACCGAGCGACCATCCGCCCGTACATTTGCTCTACCGCGCCGAGCCGCCGGAAGTCAGCCTGTCGCCTCTCTGGAGCCAGTCGGACTATGTCTCGCGCTACGAGACTGTTCAACGCTACCTCGAAGCCGGCGATGCCTATCAGATCAATCTGACCTTCCCGATGACGGGGCGGCGCAATAGCGATGCCGCCGCGCTCTACGCGGGTTATCGCCGCCGCCAACCGGGCCGTTACGGCGCGATCGTCAGCCTCGGCGGGCCGGATGTCGTGTCGTTTTCGCCGGAGTTGTTTTTCGCGCGCGAGGGGCGGTCCATGCGCATGCGACCGATGAAGGGGACGCGGCCTCCCCGGAACTCTATGGAGGGCGCAGCGGATGACATGCGCGACGACGAGAAATCTCGGGCCGAGAATCTCATGATCGTGGACCTACTGCGCAACGACCTGTCACGGTTGTGCGAGCCGGGGAGCGTGCGCGTGCCAGAGCTGTTCACGCTGGAGGACTATCCGACGCTCACGCAGATGACGTCGAGCGTGACGGGAGAGTTGCGGGATGACGCGCGCTGGGAAGATATTTTCCGCGCACTCTTCCCCTGCGGCTCGGTCACGGGCGCGCCGAAAATCCGCGCGATGGAGATCATTCACGAGTTGGAGAGCAAACCGCGCGGCGCCTATTGCGGGTCCGTGGGATATATCGCCCCGGATGGTCGCGCGTCCTTTTCGGTCTCGATCAGAACCGCCGAGGTTAAGGCGAGAGAAGTGCGCTACTGCGTCGGCTCCGGCGTCGTGCTCGATAGCGACGGGGCGGACGAGTATAGCGAATGCCTGCTAAAGGCGGAGCTGCTGACGCCAAAACCGGAAGCCGCGATCGAAACAATGCTCTGGACGCCTGAAAACGGGCTGCAAAGGCAGGACCTGCATTTCGAGCGCTTCTATGCGGCGCGGCCCAATGGCTCGATTTCGCTCGCGGTGGATCGGCTGGTCGGCGACGGGCCGATGCGGGTGCGGGTCAGCGCCGGGCGGGACGGCGTCACCAGCATTGGCACCACGCCCTATCAGCCAATGGCCGAGCCGCTATCCCTCGCCATCTCCCGCTACGCGCTTACGCCCGAAGTCCAGCGCACGGATTTCAAGTCTTCGCGCCGGGACTTCTACGACGGCGAGCGGGAGCGGGTGAGAGCGCTCACCGGCGCGGATGAAGTCCTGTTCCTCAACGAGGACGGCCTTTTGAAGGAAGGCTCGTTCACCAGCCTGTTTGTGAAACGGGGCGGCGTTTTACTGACACCGCGCGGGCCGGGTTTGCTGCCTGGTGTGTTGCGAGCGGAGTTGCTTGAAGACGGCCGCGCTGTGGAGGCCGATCTCGCGGTCGACGACCTCGCTGGCGAGTTCTTCGTCGGCAATTCCCTGCGCGGTTTAATGCGCGCGAAACTAAACGACAGGGCACCGCATTGACGGCACAAGGTCACCCGCTAAAGCTGTATCCATGAGCTGGGGAGAGCGAGACAGGTGAGCGGCATCATCCATGCATGGTACATCGATGCCACGGGCCGCGCCAAGCCGATCCCGACCAACACCTTTCATGATCCCGCGCCGGAGGGTGAGGGCTATTACTGGTATCATTTCTCGCGCGATGATCCGGCGACACGGGCGCTGTTCGACGCTGACAACCGTGTCGATGTCGTGGCGACTCGCACGTTGTTGGCCGACGATTCCCGACCGCGCACCATCCTGCGCGGCGAGGACGTGCTGATAAATCTGCGCGGCGTGAACCTGAACCCCGGCGCGGAACCCGAGGACATGATTCCGCTGCGATTCTTTATTCAGCGCGGCCGGATTGTCACCTGCAATGCCCGCGCGCTGAAGGCCGTGACCGACATGGTCGAACGGCTGACGTCGCAGGTCGTGTCCGACACGCCCGGCGGGTTCACCGCGACCTTCGCGCTCGCCATCATCGAGCGTATGGGACCGACCATCACCGACCTCAACGAACAGGTCGACGAATTGGAAGAACTGATCGAGAGCGACAAATCAGAAGCACGCGACACCGCGCGTTCGTCGGTCGCCGAACTGCGCCGCGAGTCCATCCTGCTGCGCCGCTATCTCGCCCCGCAGCGCGATGCGCTCACTTCGCTGTCGCAGCAGAGCCTACCGTGGATCGACGCCGATGATCAGCTACGTCTGCGCGACGCCGCCGATCAGGCGACCCGCGTGACGGAGGAGCTCGACGCCGTGCGCGAGCGCTGCGCCATCGTGAAGGACCAGCTGACCGACATCCGCGCCGAGGAGATGAACCGCAACATGATGATCCTGTCGGTCGTCGCCGCGATCTTCCTGCCGCTGGGGCTGATTTCCGGCATGATGGGGATCAATGTCGGCGGCATGCCCTGGGTCGAAAACGGCATGGGCTTCTGGTATGTCACCGCGATCATCGTCGGTATCGGCGTTATCCAGCTCTTCGTCTTCCGATTGCTCAAGTGGCTCTGAGGCAGCGACTCCCCAGTCTCGTCCTGTTGTTCGTGCTCGTGGCGAGCAGTGTGCAAGCGCAGGATTCTGGCGATGCCGAGCTCGCCCCGTCCGCCCTGTCGCAGGTGAGCGATGACGCGCTGCAGACGGCTTTCCGCCGCATGAAGCGGGACAACGGCATTCAGTTCGAGCTGACCTCCGACGTGCCGCCTCCGCCGCCCCCGCCGCCGCGCTGGATTCAGTGGCTTAGCGACGCCATCGGCGCAGTCTTCGATTTCCTGACGCCGATTATCATCGCCATCTTCTGGATGGGTGTAGGCGCGCTGGCCATGGTCGCGGTCTATGCCGTGCTGTTGGGGCTGTGGGGCTTGCGCGAGCAGTTGAAGGACAGGGCCGAGGACGAGGAGGCGGCCATGCAGGAATACCGACCCAACGCGCGCACTGTGCATGTCTTGCTCGCGGATGCGGACGCGCTGGCCGCGCAGGGACGCTATGCCGAGGCCGTGCACCTGCTGCTCTACCGCTCCATCCAGGACATCGAACAGGCCCGCCCCGACGCCATCCGCCTGTCGCTGACATCGCGCGAGATCGCGCGCTCAGACGCACTCGGACCCGATACGCGCACCACATTTTCCAGCCTCGCCCGCATGGTCGAGCGCAGCCATTTCGGCGGGCGGTCGGTCGATGCACAGGACTATGCGGAAGCGCGCGCGACCTATGAAACCTTCGCCTCGCGCAGCATGGCGGCAGAGCCCGCCGCATCGTCAATATCAGGCGTGACGGCATGAGCGTCGACGCGCTCGATGGCCGCGCACGCGCGCGCCGCCGCGCCGGCCCGATGGGGTTGGGACTGATCATCGGTCTTGTCGCGGTCGGGCTGTTCGCCTTCGCGTCGCTGATCATGCTGCTGTCCTACGCCGATGAGCTGCGCGACGATCCGATCAAATTCGGTACGGCGCTCGACACCAGTGCGGTCGGCTTTGCAGGGCTCAACACATTGCTGGACGAAGTCGGCGCGGACGTCTCGGTCGATGCCTATCCGGCGGAAGGCACCTATGCCGATCAGGACCTGCGGCTTTACTTCCTGACCGGCGCACTGACGGAAGGTCGGATGGAGCGCATTCCGCGTGACCAGCCCAGCCTGCTCATCCTGCCCAAATGGGCGGCGACACCCCTGGAGCAGGAGAGCCCACACGTCGTGCTGCGCCGCAAACCCGGCCTGTCACGCGAAGGCGCCGGCGCGCTGCGCTCTCTCGCTCGCGAGATGGATCTGGATATTGCGCTCTTCGTGGCGGAGGACATCCGCGCCTCCGTCACGGTCGATAGCGCTCCGGTGGAAGTCCGCTACATGCAATGGGTCGGCGATGCACCGGAAGAGGCGCAGGTCGAGGAAGAGGCGAGCACGGAGGAAGACGAGCTCACGGAAGAGGAGCGCGCCGCGCGCGAGAAAGCGGAAACCGAAGCCGAAGAGGCCGCGCGCGAGATGGAAGAATTGTTAGAACAGCTCGTCGGTTCAACGGCGAAGTTCTACAAGCGCGAGAATTCGGAGGCGACGCTGGACAATGTGCTTTACGCGCTGCCGGACACGAAGTGGCTCGTGCTGTCCGATCCGGATTTATTGTCCAATCATGGTATCGCCACACAGGACCGCGCGCGGGTCGCGCTGCGCGTGCTCGATATCGCGGCATCGCGGCTGGGCGTGCCGAATGGCGGCTTTGTGCTGGACGACAATCTGCGCCGTCAGGACACGGACCAGAATCTCGTCAAGCTGATGACGCGCCCGCCGTTTCTTGCCGCCACGCTCTGCCTGCTGGCGGCCGGCTTGCTCGTCGGCTGGCAGGCCTTCAACCGCTTCGGCGCAGCGGAAGGTGAGGGCGTGCAGGCGGGCGACGATACGATCAGCAGTGGCCCGGCCGTGCTGGCCCAAAGCGCGGGCGGTTTCATCGCGGGCGCGGGCCGGATCGACGATGTCGCAGGCCGCTACCCGGACGTCGTGCGCAGACAAGTCGTCGAAGCGCTGGGCCTGTCGGTCTGGGACGCGCGCCGGGTCGACGCTGCGCTATCCGACCGAGAAGAGCTGCGGGATATCCAGCCGCGCTTTGACGAGATTGCCGCCGATACAGAGCTTACCCCCATGATTCGCGCAGCCCGATTGCTGCGCTGGAAAGAGGACATTTTGAAATGACCGAAGACCTGCAGACCGCCGCACCTGCCACGGCCAACAGTCCCGTTCTGGCCCTCGCCTCCTCTGTGCGCGGCGAAATCGCAAAGGCCATCATCGGGCAGGACGACACGGTCAGCCTGATGCTCATCGCGCTGCTGTCGCGCGGCCATGTGCTGCTCGAAGGCGTGCCGGGCACGGCCAAGACCTTCCTCGCGCAGTGTTTCGCCGCCAGTGTCGGGCTGAAGTACGGCCGCATCCAGTTCACGCCGGACCTGCTGCCGGGCGATTTGCTGGGCACGAATATCTACGACTTCAAGACGTCCAAATTCAGCCTCGTCAAAGGCCCGATCTTCACCGATCTGCTGCTAGCCGATGAGATCAACCGGACCCCGCCCAAGACACAGGCCGCGCTGCTCGAAGCCATGCAGGAGCGCCAGATTTCCATCGACGGCAAGCCCTTTGATCTGGGCGAGCACTTCATGGTCATCGCGACGCAGAACCCGATCGAGCAGCAGGGTACCTATCCGCTGCCCGAGGCGCAGCTCGATCGCTTCCTGTTCAAGCACGTGCTGAGCTATCCGTCGCGCGACGAGGAGATTGCCATCGTCAAGCGCCACGGCGCGCGCATGGGCACGGCCGACCCGAAGGCGCTGGGCATCAAGTCCGTGGCGACCAAAAAAGCGCTGTCAGCCGCGCGCGACCATGTCGAGGGTGTGCGCCTGACCGACGACGTCACACATTACATCGTCGATCTGGTCCGCGCGACGCGCAACAATCCGCTGTTCGAGACAGGTACCAGCCCGCGCGCAGCCGCCATGCTCGCCGCCGCCGCCCGCGCCGTCGCGGCGCTGGACGGACGCGACTACGTCATCCCCGACGATGTCAAATCCATTGCGCTGCCCGGCCTGCGCCACCGCGCCGTGCTGTCGCCGGCCGCCGAGATCGAGGGCCGGACGTCGGACGAAGTCCTGCGCCAGATCGTCGAGCAGACCGCCGCGCCGAGATAGGGGTTGAAGCTCTTTAACCGCGATAAGAGTGCGCTCACCGCCCGCCTCACGGCCTATCCGACGCGCCGCGCGGTCTATGCCATGGCGGCTGGCCTGCCGGTCAGCCTCCTGTTTGCGCTGCTGGCCCCGACGCTTTGGGTGATGGGCGCGGCGTGGTTGGCGGCTGTGCTGGGCGCGATGGCGCTCGACTGGGTGTTGAGTGCGCGCGGCTCGGCTGTCACGCCGGAGCTCGAGACACCGTCGGCTATGGATGTCGGCGCGACCATCCCGGTCCGGCTCGGTTTGCCCCAGGCGCCGCAACGCGCTCACGAGGCCTCGCTGTCGACGACGGATGAGATCGTCGTGCGCCCGTTTGCGCTGGAGCTCGCCCGTTCCGATAGTTTCTCCCTGACCGCGCGGCGTCGGGGCAATGCCGAGATCAGCCAGCTGTGGCAGCGCTGGACCGGGCCGCTGGGGATGATCTGGACGCAGCGCACCGACCTGCTCGACCGTCCGCTGCCGGTGATAACGGATACAACGCGGCTCACCGACGAAGCGATCAACCTGTTCAACCGTCACGCCGACTTTGGCGAGAAATTGCAAAAGCTTCGCGGGCAGGGCACCGAATTCGATGCGCTATCAGAGTTCGTGCAGGGCATGGATCCGCGCGCGATCGACTGGAAACACTCCGCGCGCCACGCAACGCTTCTGGCCCGCGAATATGAGACGGAGAAGAACAACCACATCGTGTTCGCCTTCGATTCCGGCTATCTCATGAATGAGGAAACGCGCGACGAAGATGGGTTGGTGCTGACCAAGCTGGACCGGTCGATCTCAGCCGCTCTGCTGCTGAGCTTTCTGTCCCTGCGGCTCGGCGACCGCGTCGGAATGTTTGCCTTTGACGCCAAGCCCTATCTCTACGCGCCGCCGACGTCTGGTCAGACGGCGTTTGCGCAGATGCAGCGCCAGGCCACCAAGGTCGATTATTCCAGCACGGAGACGAACTACACTCTGGGCCTCACAACTCTGTCCCAGCGACTGTCCCGTCGAACCTTGGTCGTCATCTTCTCCGACTTCATCGACACCACGAGCGCGGAGCTGATGGTTGAGAACGTCGCTCGGCTGATGCGCCGGCATGTCGTGGTCTTCGTGACCTTCAAGAATGCGGGCCTGCAGGCGCTGACCGACCGCGAGCCGGAAAGCCCGCGCGACCTGGCGGAGGCTATCGTCGCCGACAGCCTGCGCCAAGAACGCGAGCTGGTGCTGACGCGGCTGGAGCGGATGGGCGTCTCGGTCCTCAATACCACGCCGGAGCAGCTCAACGGCGCCTTGCTCAACCGCTATCTTGCCCTGAAGGCCCGCCATGTCCTCTGAGCCGATGACCATGCTGACGCTGAAATCCGCGCGCTTTCGCGAGGAGCGCCAGGACAGCTGGCGCGCGCTGGAAGATGTGCTGCGCACGGTCGAGAGCGGCGGCACCAAGGCGCTGTCGCGCGAGGAGTTGCTGGCCCTGCCGCGGCTCTACCGTGCCTGCCTGTCGTCGCTCTCTGTGGCGCGGGCGACATCGCTCGACCAGAATGTCATCGCCTATCTGGAGAGCCTGTGCGAGCGCGCCTATTACGCGCTCTACGGCGCGCGCGTGCCGCTGTGGAAGCGGACGCTGCACTTCCTCACCCATGGCTGGCCGAGCGCAGTCCGGGAGATCTGGCCGGAGCTGCTGGTCGCGAGTTTCGTCTTCTTCCTCGCCGCCGCGCTGGGCATCGCTTTCGTCGTGTCGGACCCCGAGTGGTTCTACACCTTCGTGTCCGAAGGCATGGCGTCGGGCCGCGACCCGACAGCGTCGCGCGAGGAGTTGATGGAGTCGATCTACCAAACGGAAACGCAAAAGGAGCGGGGCTGGTTCTCCGCCTTCGCCGCCGATCTGTTCTCGAACAATGCAGGCGTGGCCATTCTCGCCTTCGCGCTGGGGTTCGCTTTCGGCATTCCGACGATCGTCATACTGGTCCAGAACGGTCTGGTCATGGGCGCGTTCATCGGGCTGCATATCAACAAGCAGCTGGGCTATGAGTTCTCCGGCTGGTTGACCGTGCACGGCACGACGGAGATCCTCGCCATATTGCTGGCCGGGGCCGGGGGCTTGCGGATCGGGCGGTCGGTCGCTTTCCCCGGACGGCTGACCCGATTGCAAAGCGCGGCGCGCTCGGGCGATGTCGCCGCGCGCGTCATCGGCGGCGTGGTCGTCATGATGTTCATTGCCGCGCTGCTCGAAGCCTTCCCGCGCCAATTGGTCGATAGTGACGAGATCCGCTACGCCATCGGACTGACCTTCCTCGTCTTCTGGATGTTCTTCTTCTTCCTGCGCCGTCCAACCCCGCCGGAGCTCTCCGCATGAGCGAGACCTACACATCACCCGCTGCCGCGGCGCAGGTCGGGCGCACCGTGCGTCGGCTGGTCACGCCCGAAGGCGTCGATCTCGGCGTGCGCCTCGCCGATGTGTCGCAGCGTTTCGGCGCGCTCTGCCTCGATCTGCTGATCATGATTGCCTCACTGATTGTTGGCGCGATTTTCTTTGCCATCGCGGGTGTCGAGGTCGGCGGCATCGAAGGCGCCTATGTGACTATTCAGCTGTTCGCCTTTCTGGTCCGCAACTTCTATTTCATGCTGTTCGAAATGGGGTCCAAGGCAGCGACGCCCGGCAAGCGCGCGCTGGGCATTCGGGTCGCGTCTCGGACTTCGCCGCAGCTCACCGCATCCGCTGTCTTCGCGCGCAATGCGCTGCGCGAGATCGAGTTGTTCATCCCGCTATCCGTCATGATGAGCGGCGGGTCGATCACGGGCCAGAGCAGTGCGGTGGACGGCTGGATCTGGCTCGCCGCCGTCGTCTGGCTGATGATTTTCGCGCTGTTTCCGCTGATGAACAAGGATCGGCTACGCATTGGCGATCTGGTCGCGGGCACATGGGTCGTGCGCGCGCCCAAGCCGGTCCTGCTGCCCGATATGTCCGCCACGGCAGAGGCCGCCAGCGGTCAGTTCACCTTCACGCCGGAACAGCTGAACGCCTATGGTATTGCCGAGCTTCACGTCCTCGAAGATGTGCTGCGCGTACGCGATTCCGACGTCATGCGCGAGGTGGCCGAGCGTATCGCGGTGAAAATCGGCTGGACCAACAACACATCGGCTTCGGCGGAGAGCTTCCTGAAATCCTACTACGCGCAGCTCCGCGGTCGGCTGGAGAGCGGCTTGCTGATGGGCAAACGACGCGCGGATAAGCATGATGTGGGGTGAGTG
This sequence comes from uncultured Algimonas sp., assembly GCA_937923575.1. Lineage (GTDB taxonomy): Bacteria > Pseudomonadota > Alphaproteobacteria > Caulobacterales > Maricaulaceae > Litorimonas. The sequence continues at coordinate 10,714 of CALDUL010000103.1, read as the reverse complement.
AGCCGGGCGGGAGACGCAATCTTATCAGGCGGCTCGGCGCATGCGAGGCAGCCGGATCCGCTACTCTGCTGTCGCGCTCGGCACATCCTCATTCGGCAGCTCGGCGTCCGCCGCAGGCTCGCGGGCGCCGCTCTCATCCGTGCGGCCTCTCGCCAAGCTCAATAGATATTTGCCGTATTCTCCGGCCAATCGCCGGGCTCTCGCGCCGTCGCGGTACCAGGCGGGTGCGTCGCTGCGCACGGGGACGGGCGTCACGCGCAGGCTCCCGCGGGCCTGGCTGATTTCCACCCGCGCGCGGGGCATATGATAGGCCGAGGTCACCAGCAATATGTGGTCATAACCCAGCGCCTCTGCCCAGCGCGCGGTCTCCACCGCATTCCCGCGCGTGTCGAGAGCGGCGTAGTCGAGATCGAGACAGCAGGCGGCGGCGTCCGTGTCCAGCCCGGTCAACTCGGCCACGGCGTCCTCATTCAGGCTCTCGTTCACGCCGGACACGAGCAGCCGCTCGCCCAGGCCGTCCTGCATCAGAGAGCCCGCCGTCGCGAGCCGCCCGCCGCCCTTGCCCGTCCAGACAACAATGCCGTCCGCCTTGGGCAGCGGCGCGGGCGGGGAGAGTGCATCGACATGACGCGCAAAGGTCAGAAAGCCACCGAACAGCGCAGCGAGCAGGAGCACGAGAACAAAGGCAAACAGCTTGCGTTTGCCACCCCTACGACGCGTCCGTGTCACAGCCGTTTGCGCTCATCTGTCAGCTGGCGTGTCGCGGCCCAGCCGGCTGCACCCGCGCAGACGACACCAAAGCAAAGCGCCAGCGCGACCAGCAGAATGATATCGATGATGCCGTCCAGCGCGCCGCTCCAGCCGACCGTTCCGCGTCCCGGCCCGATACTGATGATCAGCCACAGCCCGGCGGCGACAGCGCAACCCAGCGCGCCGCCGACCGTTCCGCGCCGCGCCGATGCGCCGATGAACAGGCGCGCGATGAAACTGTCCGATGCGCCCGCCTGGACGAGAACGTGAATGATGTCGCGCTGCGCCGACAACCCCGCGCGGGTGGCGAACAGGCTCACCGCGAGGGCGGCACCCAAAGTGGCGATCACGAGGCCTATGCCGAGCAGGACCAGCCGCCCGACCGTGCGCGACAGGCTGCCCGAAAAGCGCGAGTGATCATCGACGACGATGCGGATGCCGTCACCTTCCAGCCGCCGTTGCAGGCTTTCCACGGGCAGCGCCGCACGGCTATTCACGCGGATAAGTCCCGGCACGGGCAGGTCGTCAGGTAGCGGCGCATCGCCGAGCCAGGGCCGTAGCAGGGCGTCGAGCTCGTCGCTTTCCAGCACATTGATCCGCGCCTCGGGGAGCGTGTCGCGCAAGGCGGCCTCGACCGCGCTCATCTGCGCGGCGCGCAGGGTTTCGCTCGCCACCATGACCTGCACGGTAGAGCTCTCGGATAGCTGCGCCGACCAGTCATGTTCCAACCGATCGGCCCCGCGGGAGAAGAGCAGCGCGAGGGCGGCCAATGTCGCCATAACGGCGAGAACGACGATCAGTGCGCGGCCCTGTTCGGGGCGAGACGGCAGGATCGGCTGGGATTGCTCGGGAAGACGCTCGCTCATTATCGGCGCTCCCGGATCTTGCCGTTTTCCAGATGCAGCGTGCGGGCGGGGAATTCCTCGATCAGGGCCAGATCATGTGTCGCGATCAGCACGGTCGCGCCCATGCGGTTCATTTCCGCAAATAGACGCAACAGACGCTCGCCGATGACCGGATCGACATTGCCGGTGGGTTCATCCGCGATCAGCAGGTCCGGTTTGGAAATGACGGCGCGGGCGATGGCGCAGCGTTGTTTCTCGCCTCCCGACAGCGTCGGCGGCAGGGCGTTCATGCGGTGGCCCAGCCCGACCCATTGCAGCAACTCGGTCACATCGGTGACATAGCTCGACCGTTCCCGCCCCGCGACCCGCAAGGGCAGGGCGACATTTTCAAAGACCGACAGGTGATCGATCAGGCGGAAGTCCTGCAGCACGACGCCGATGCGGCGACGCAGCACCTGCAGCTCGGCATTGTTCATGACCGCCACATCCCGCCCGAACAGGCCGATCAGCCCGCGCGAGGGTTTGAGCGCAAGATATGCGAGCTTCAGCAGGGTCGATTTGCCAGCGCCGGACTGCCCGGTGAGAAAGGTGAAACTGCCCGGCGGCAATGCCAGATCAACGCCGGAGAGCACTTCCGGGCCACGCCCATAGCGCAGACCGATCCGCTGCATGACGAGGCTGTGCTCGACCGATTGTGGGGCAGGGTCCATTGGCTGCTCGCTGGACATTGGAGGCGCACTCGTCAAGAGCGGGAAATGAGGCTGATTGGGGATTCGAGACGATGAGCGACGTAGTAATCGCCTGCCCGGAATGCGGCACGCGCTACAAGACCAGTTCCAAAGCCATCGGCGACAACGGCCGAACGGTGCGCTGCGCACGCTGCGCGGAGACTTGGTTTGTCCCTGCATCGTCGGCGGGCGTAGCCGCCACGGCTGACCAGCTCGCCCTCAAGGACTTGGAGTCCAGCCCGATCGACGCGCCTGCTCCTATCGGCGCGGCGACCCCGATACGGCCGGTGAGTGCGGAGCCGGACCCGGAGATAGGGCGGGTCAAGAGCGCCGATGTCCTGTTGCGTGATCGCCAAGACGCGGAAAAGCTCGCGGGCCGGCGTCGGACGATCCGTCTGATATGGATCATCACGGCGCTGATCGCGCTGGCTGCCATCGTGACGGCCTATCTGAACCGCCAGGCCATCGTGAACCGGATACCGCAGGCGGCGACGCTGTATCAGGGGATCGGCATTGACGTCTATGCGGGCGGGCTCGACATCGCCCCGCCGACCGCGAAAACGGCGCTGGTGGACGGCGTGGCCGTCGTCACCGTGTCGAGCGAAGTGCGCAATCTGTCGGACGTTCCGCTGAGTGTCCCGCTGATTGAGCTGAGCCTTCACGATGCGGACGGCGTGTCGCTGGCGCAGTGGTATGTGGAGCCGGAGAGGGCCGAGCTGGGCGCGCGTGAGTTCATGGAGTTCACCAGCGCCTATAGCGACCCGCCAGAGCAGACGCAGAGCTTGCGCTACCGTCTGGTGGCCGACCTCGACGGCTCATAATTCTCGGCCCCTAAGGCACCAGTGCCAGGCCGTCGCCCTGCCGCCCGGCCTGTATGCGGCGCAGCATCTTGCCCGTTTCGAAGTCGATCTCCGCGACCATATCGACGCCTGTTTCGGCGACATAGATACGCGATCCGTCGTCATTGAACAGGATGGTGACCTGCTGCGTGCTGGGTCCGCCGCTGACCGGGATGGTGCGCACGACCTCGCGGCGGGCGACGTCGATGACCGAGAGCGTGCCGTCGATCAGATTGGACGTCACCATGTGCCGCCCATCGGGTGAAGCGATGATGCGAAGTGGAAACTGGCCCACAGGAATGGTGATTAGCTGTGAGAGGTCGTCCGCCGAATAGGCGATGACCGTATTGGCCTCGCGGTTGGACACCCAGAGTTCGCGTCCATCTGTAGTCAGGGTGATGCCCTCCACGCCCGCGCCCGCTTCGACGGTGCGGACCAGCGTGTCGGTGGCGAGGTCGATCTGGCTGATCGTGCCCGCTCCGAGATTGGCGGCGTAAACAGTCTGCCCGTCCTCGCTTACGGCGACCATGTGGGTTCCGGCCTCATTCGTCTTGGTCGTCTCGACCGTGCCGTCGGTCATGACTTCCATCACCGCGTCTGCGCCCTCAGCCGATGTGATGATGCGGCCGTCCGGTAGCCAGACCAGGCCATGGGGCCGGGCGCTCTGTCCCAAATCGATCGTGCGAGCGATGCGGCGCGAGGCAAGATCGATGATGTCGATATGCTGATCGCCATAATTGACGACGGCCGCCTGCTGTCTGTCGGGCGACAGCGCGATCTCGTGCGGGGCGCGGTGGCTGGTCTCGATACGGGCAAGCTCCGCGCCGCTTTCCAGCGCGATGACGCTGACCGTGTCCTCGCCCTTATTGCCGACCAGCAGCAGCGCCTCAGACCCCGCATCCGCAGAAGCGGAGCAACCGATGAGCAACAGGGCGGTTGCGAGCAGCGAGGCAGCGGCGAGGAGGTGTCTCATGACTTGGAACTCCGCTTGCGCCGGGTGGCTGGGGTTTTGGCCACCTTGGCCGCGCCGCCCGGAATACCTTCGCGTGCGAGTTCGTCCGCCCGCTCATTGCCAAAATCGCCACTATGGCCCTTGACCCAGCGCCAATCCACGTCGCGCGCCTGATTGAGCGCGTCGAGTTGTTGCCAGAGATCGACATTCTTGACGGGCTTCTTGGACGACGTCTTCCAGCCGCGGCGCTTCCAGCCCGGCAGCCATTCCTGCAGACCCTTCAGGACATAGGTCGAATCAGAAAACAGCACCGTCTTGCCACGGTAGCTCGGCTTGATCGCTTGCAGCGCCTCGATCACGGCCTGCATTTCCATGCGGTTGTTGGTCGTGTCGCGCTCTCCGCCGCAAAGCTCTTTCTGCTTGTTGCCGGAGAACATGATCACGCCCCAGCCGCCGGGGCCAGGATTTCCGGAACATGCGCCGTCCGTATAGATGACCAGCGCGCCGTCCAAACTCTCAGGGGTCGGCTTGTCCGCACTCACGCAGCGGGCTTTTTTGTATCGCGCGGCGGGAGGAGTTGGCGCGGCAGCCGGAAGACGACATTCTCCTCCGTCACCTTGATCTCGCGCACATCGATTTCGTAGCGCGAACGCAGCGCGGCCAGCACGCCGTCCATCAGATATTCGGGCGCGGACGCACCCGCCGAAAGTCCGATCGTGCGCGCGCTGTCCACCTTGACCCAATCGATGCTCTCCGCAGAGCTGACGAGGAAAGCCTGCTTCGCGCCCGCCTTCAGCCCGACTTCGACCAGGCGTTTGGAATTGGAACTGGTGACCGAGCCGATGACGAGCAGCAGATCGGCGCTGTCCGCGATGGTCTTCACCGCTGCTTGGCGGTTGGTCGTCGCGTAGCAGATGTCTTCCTTATAGGGCAGGGCGAGCGTCGGGAAACGCTGCTGCAGGATAGAGATCAGATGGGATGTATCGTCCACGGATAGTGTCGTCTGGGTGACGAGGGCGAGATTGTCGGGCTCGTTTGTCTGAAAGCTGCGCGCATCGTCCTCGGTCTCGATCAGCGTGATCTCGCCGGGTTCCAGCTGGCCCATCGTGCCGATCACTTCGGGATGACCCTCATGGCCGATCAGCAGGATATGGCGACCTTCCTTGTGATGGCGCTCCGCCTCGACGTGCACTTTGGACACCAGCGGGCATGTGGCGTCGAGAAATGTCATCTGGCGCGCTTGTGCCGCCTTGGGGACCGACTTGGGAACGCCGTGGGCGGAGAAAACCACCGGGCGGTCGTCCGGGCATTCGTCCAACTCTTCGACGAACACGGCGCCCAGTTCGGTCAGCCGGTTCACGACATGCCGATTGTGCACGATTTCGTGCCGCACATAGACGGGTGTGCCGTAGAGCCGGATGCTTTCCTCGACGATCTGGATGGCGCGGTCGACCCCGGCGCAGAAACCGCGTGGGCTGGCGAGGAGCACGGTCTTTTTCTTGCGGACGGGCGCTGCCTCGGACGTCGGCGGGCTAATCTGTGTTTCGGTCATGAAAGCGGTCGCCTTAAAGCTCTGTCATCATGCTGCACAAAGGGGCGCGCGCCGTTGCGCGCAACCCTCGCAGCCGATAGGGGCAGTCTAACAGACGCAGCTCACGCCTGCAAAGGCCGTGCGCGCCCCATGTCAGGCCGGACCGACACGATTATGACGACATCTAATAAAACACTGGGCATTTTGGCCGCAGCCGCGCTGGCGCTCTCTGCCTGCGGGTCCACGGCGGATGCGCTGCGCATCGGTGAAGGCGCGGAACGCAATCCCGGGCCATGCCCACGCGCCTTTGCGCTCTATGACGCCGCGCGCATCGTCGAGTTCAATGGCGAACGAAAGGCCTTTTCCAATGTCGGCTTCACCGGTGAGATCACAGCCGTGCGCTCGCTCTGCCGCTATGTCGGCGAGCGGCCGATCATCGGCGATATCGAGATCGACTTCAATCTGGGGCGCGGCCCGGCCGCCGCTGGCGAGACCGCGACCTATCAGTATTGGGTCGCGCTGACGCGCAAGAACATCACCGTCATGGACAAGAAGACCTTCCCGCTGACCGTGACGTTCCCGGCAGGCGCGGACCGCATCGCTGTGACGGAAACGATCGACGATTATGTGATCAGCCGCGCGACCGAGACGACCTCCGGCGAAAATTTCGAGATCATTGTCGGCTTCGAAGTCACGCCAGAACAGCGCGCGTTCAACGCGGACGGCAACCGCTTCCGCCTGTCCGCCGGTCAAAATTAGGCGCACTCTATGTCCCTGCAGTCTGAATTGAGCGAAGCCTTCGGCAAGGCCTTCGCCGCGCTCGGCCACGCACCTGCGCTGGGTGCTGTCGTGGAGAGCACCAAGGGCGACGCACCCTACCAATGCAACGGCGCCATGGCCGCAGCCGGGCAGGCCAAGAAACGCGGCGAGAAGGTCAATCCGCGAGACATCGCGAGCGCGGTGGCAGACGCCATGCAGGACCACGCGCTGGTCGGCTCCATCGAGATTGCGGGGCCGGGCTTTATGAACGTCACCCCGTCTGGTTCGGCCTTGGCGAAGACGGCAAATGCGCTCGCCGCGAACCCGGCGCGCGGCTTGTCCGCCGACAAGGCGCTGTCCGTCATGATCGATTACGGCGGCGCCAATGTGGCCAAGCCGATGCATGTCGGTCACCTGCGCTCTGCCGTGATTGGCGAGGCCGTGAAGCGCATTTTCCGCGCGCGTGGCCATGAGGTGCTGGGCGATATTCACATGGGCGACTGGGGCTTGCAGATGGGGCATCTGGTATCGGAGCTGCAGTCCGAGCAGCCCGATCTGCCTTATTTCGACCCGGATTTTACGGGTGAGTACCCAAGCGAGCCGCCGGTCACCATGGCCGATCTGTCTCGCCTTTATCCGGCGGCGAGCAATGCCGCCAAATCCGACCCGGAGCGCATGGAGCGCTCTCGCGTCGCCACCGCCGAGCTGCAGCAGGGACGCCGCGGCTACCGCGCGCTGCTGGATCACTTCATCGACGTGTCCATTGCGGCGCTAAAACAGGGATACGGCGCGCTCGGCGTGGAGTTCGATCTGTGGAAGGGCGAGATGTGCGTCGATCCGCTGATCCCGGACATGATCGACGGGCTGACGAAACAGGGGCTGACGCGTGAAGACGACGGTGCGCTAATTGTAGATGTCGATCCGGACTATGATATGGAAGCGCGCAAGGGCGTGCCGCCGGTCATGCTGCGCGCGCGGACAGGCGCCGTGCTCTATCACACGACCGATCTCGCCACGCTGGTGGACCGCAAGACCGAGAACAACCCGGACCTGATCCTCTATGTGGTCGATCAGCGTCAGGCGATGCATTTCGACCAACTCTTCCGTGTCGCGGTGAAGGCCGGTTGGTATGCGCCGGAGCAGATGGAGTTCGTTGGCTTCGGGACGATGAACGGCACCGATGGCAAACCGTTCAAGACGCGCGACGGTGGCGTGCTCCGGCTCGAAGACCTGATCGAGATGATGCAGGTCGCGGCCGAGAAACGTCTGGCCGAGAGCGGTATCGGCGAGGACTTTGATGAGTCGGAACGTGCCGAGGTCGCGCGCATGATCGGTCTCGCCGCACTGAAATTTGCCGACCTTCAAAACGCGCGACTGACGAATTACGTCTTCGATCCCGAACGCTTTACAGCCTTTGAGGGCAAGACCGGACCTTATCTGCTTTACGCTGCCGTGCGCATCAAATCGATCCTGCGCAAGGCGGACGCGACGGGCGTGTCGTCAGGCGAGATCGTGCCCGAACATGAAGCCGAAGCCGCGCTGGTCATGGCGCTGGACGGCTACGCCCGCGCGCTGGCCGCCTCTGAGGACAAACGTGCCCCGCATATCCTCTGCGACCATGCCTATGGTCTGGCGCAGGCCTTCTCACGCTTCTACGCGGCCTGTCCGATACTGGCCGACGAAACGCCGGACGCGCACAAACGCTCGCGTCTCGGTCTCGCCGAAGCGACGCTTGGGCAGTTGGAACACGTGCTGCGAATCATCGGGTTGGAAATTCCCGATCGGATGTAGTGCCTACACCCGCGGCGGCGGGCGGTTGCCTTTTGCGGCCTCCAGGCACTCAGCATAAAGATCCAGAATATAGGTCTTATTGTTCTCGCCCCAGACGCCCATTCCCTTGAGCTTGGACAGGAGTTCGAACGCGATTTCTTCTTGGGATTTGCCGCTCATGCGATGTCCTGACCTTTTTTCGTGCAGGACCCACGTTTCACACAGACATTAAGGCTTTGGACGTTTGGCGCGATTGACTCCGCGCAAAAGCCTCGCCATCCCCATTGCACATCCCTTCCCGTGGGAGAGAGCGGAGTCAGCCTCCGCCGCCGAAGGCGCAATCGCCGCCGCGAAACGCTCAGGCAAAAGGACCACGGGACGGTCAAGACGCTGGAAAGAGGCGCAGGTCATCTGCGTCCGCCGACGGAGTAAATCTCTCAGGCAACCGAGACAGCGGGCGGCACTCATCCGCGAGCGCTCTTGCCCGCGAGAAGGTGCGTTATGGCGGAACTAAAAAAGACGACGCTGCATGGGCTTCACACCGCGTTAGGCGCGAAAATGGTGCCGTTCGCGGGTTATGACATGCCGGTGCAATATCCGCTCGGCGTGATGAAGGAGCACCTGCACACACGTGAGCACGCCGGGCTGTTCGACGTCAGCCACATGGGACAGGTCTTTATCGAAGCCGATGACGGCACGTGGGAGACGGCGGCGAAGGCACTGGAGGCGCTCGTGCCGGCCTCGATCGTGGATCTTGAGCCCGGCCAGCAGCGCTACACGCAGTTACTTGACGACAATGGCGGTATTCTCGACGATCTCATGGTGTCGCGCATCAACATGCCGGGCCATGATCATCTGCTCTATCTGGTCGTCAATGCGGGCTGCAAAGACGCGGACTACGCCCATCTGGACACCCATCTGCCGGACGGTGTGCGCGCCAAGGTGAAAGACGATGTGCTGAGCCTCGTTGCGCTGCAGGGGCCCAAGGCGGTGGAGATCGTCGGAGCGCTCAACCCGCTCATCCGCAAGCTGACTTTCATGACGCATGGCGAGTTCGAGCTGAACCTGCCCGACGGTCCGATCTACGCTCACATCTCGCGCTCCGGCTACACGGGCGAGGACGGCGTGGAGATCAGCGCCAAGCATGACGACATGGTGCGGCTGGTCGGTCACCTGCTAGAGCATGACGCCGTCGAGATGATCGGTCTGGGCGCGCGCGACAGTCTTCGTCTGGAGGCGGGGCTGTGTCTTTATGGCAACGACATCGACACCACGACATCGCCGATCGAAGCGGGGTTGATCTGGTCCGTGCAGAAACACCGCCGGGGCGGGGAGGGCTATAAGGGCGCGGCACGCGTGGCGGGCGACCTCAAAACCAAGACGCGCCGTCTCGTCGGACTGAAGCCGGAGGGCCGCGCGCCCGCCCGCGCTCACACGGAAATCCAGTCGCTCGACGGTGTCAAGATCGGCGAAGTCACGTCTGGCGGTTTCGGCCCCAGCGTCGGCGGACCCGTCGCCATGGGCTATGTCGACGTGCCGCACAACAAGACCGGCTCGACTGTCAACCTCATCATCCGCGGCAAGGCGCAACCTGCGACTGTCGTGAAACTCCCCTTCGTCCCCAACCGTTACTACCGCGGAGTATAGTCCCATGCACTTCACCAAAGACCATGAGTGGATCAAGATAGACGGCGACACCGCGACCGTCGGCATTTCCGACTACGCCGCCAAGGCGCTGGGCGATGTGGTGTTCGTCGAACTGCCGCAGGTCGGCGACGCGGTGGACCAAGGCGGCGAGATTGCCGTGGTCGAGAGCGTCAAGGCGGCGTCCGAAGTCTATGCCCCCGTCGCGGGCGAAGTGACCGCGGTGAACGACGCGCTCGAAGGCGCGCCGGAAACGGTCAACGCCGGACCGACGGGCGATGGCTGGTTCATCAAGATGAAAGTGGCCGACGCGAGCCAGCTCGACGCGCTCATGGATGAGGCGGCGTACAAAGAGTATTGCGAAGGGCTGTAGCTCCGAAACGCGCGCCATGAAGACGGAACACCAGGAAATAGTTGGAAAGATCATCGGGTGGGTTCTCATCGTCCCGCTGATCTTTGTCGCCTACCTGGCTTACAAGCTCGTCATCAAGGGCGGCATTGCGTGGGTCATGATGCAGCTGGGGCTGGACCCGGCCTATGCGGGGCTCGCGGGGCTGCTCATCGGTGCGCTGGTCATTGCGGTCATCGCCAAGCTCGGCGCGCCGCTCTGGGCGAAGATCGACGCCTGGGTCGACGAGGACGATCCCGAGAGCGGGTCCAACCGGATGCTCGCGGAGTATGAAGAGAAGAAACGCAACAAGTCGGGGCGGGAATTATGAGCTGGCGCGAGCAAAAAATCGGATGGATCGGGGCTGTGGTCATCGCGGTGCTGTCGCCCTTCGTCGTCACGGCCATGAGCGGCTTTCTCGACGGCTTCTTCGACGGGGCTGGTCTGCCGCGCGGATGGCCACTCGATGTGGTAGGCTTCGCGCTCGGCGTGCTGCTGACGGTGTGGG
>CALDUL010000102.1 GCA_937923575.1 uncultured Algimonas sp. | reverse complement strand
GCCGTCCACGCGACGGGCGCGACCGCGTCGGTCATCTATGTCCCACCGCCCTTCGCTGCCGATTCCATCATGGAAGCCATCGACGCCGAGGTCGAGCTGATCATCGCCATCACCGAGGGCATTCCGGTCCGCGACATGATCCCGGTCAAGCGTGCGCTGGCAGGTTCCAAGTCGCGCCTGATCGGCCCCAACTGCCCCGGCGTCCTGACGCCCGAAGAATGCAAGATCGGCATCATGCCCGGCAAGATCTTCAAGAAGGGCACATGCGGCGTGGTCTCGCGCTCCGGCACGCTGACCTATGAAGCCGTCTATCAGACCTCGCAGGTCGGCCTCGGCCAGACGACGGCCATCGGCATTGGCGGTGACCCGATCAACGGCACTAACTTCATCGACTGCCTCGAGCTGTTCCTGAACGATGACGACACCAAGCAGATCATCATGATCGGCGAGATCGGCGGCTCCGCCGAAGAGGAAGCGGCCGAATACATCGCTCACCAGCGCAAGAAGGGCCGGAGCAAGCCCATGGTCGGTTTCATCGCCGGTCGCACAGCCCCGCCCGGACGCACCATGGGCCACGCCGGCGCTATCGTGTCCGGCGGCAAGGGCGGCGCGGAAGACAAGATCGAAGCCATGGAGAAGGCCGGGATCAAGGTCTCCGACTCGCCAGCTCGCCTCGGCACGACGCTGATGGATGTGCTGAAGGGGTAGGCTTAGCGCCTCGAACTCAAGCGAATGGACCGGCCCCTCGGGGCCGGTTTTTCTTTGTGCCTAACGGACGTCGCCGCTCGCCGGAACGAGCCTGCTCTCCGCACATTGCCCGAACGCGCCGCATGACAGGGCTTTTGCGACCTGATAGACGCGCGAGCGTTTACTGCAGACGGTAGAAAGCCTTCCTATGTCAGACCGCACCGAACTCAATCAGCAGTTCATCGACACAGACTTCCTCGATGGCGCGTCAGCTGCCTATCTCGACCAGATGCAGGCGAATTACGCGGCCAATCCGGCGAGCGTAGATGGGCAATGGCGGTCCTATTTTGAGGCGCTTGGCGAGACGGCCGCCAATGCCAAGGCTAATGCGGATGGGCCGAGCTGGAAGCGCGATGCCGCCACGCTGGACACCACGCCCGAGCTGACGGCCGCGCTGACGGGCGACTGGGGCGACAGCGTAGCTCTCGCAGAAGCGAAGATCGCCAAAGCCCAACCCGATATGAGCGCCGATCAAGTGCAGCAGGCGGCGAAGGATTCGCTCCATGCACTGATGCTGATCCGAGCCTACCGCGTGCGCGGGCACCTGATTGCCGACATGGACCCGCTCGGCCTGCGCAAGCGCGGCACCCATCCGGAGCTCGACCCGACGACTTACGGTTTCGGTGAGGGCGACCGCGACCGCGACATCTTCATCGACGGCGTGCTGGGGCTGCAATACGCCACCATCAACCAGATCATGGAGATCGTGACGCGGACCTATTGCGGTACCTTGTCCGTTCAGTTCATGCACATCTCCGACCCCGAAGAGAAAGCCTGGATCCAGGAGCGGATCGAGGGACCGGACAAGGTGGTGAGCTTTTCCAAGGAAGGCCGTCTGGCGATCCTGCAAAAACTGATCGAGGCGGAAGCCTTCGAGCAGCTGCTGCACAAGCGCTATCCCGGCACCAAGCGTTTCGGTCTGGACGGCGGCGAAGCCCTGCTGCCCGCCATGGAGCAGATCATCAAGCGCGGTGGCCAGCTGGGGCTGAAGGACATCAACATCGGCATGCCGCATCGCGGACGTCTCAATGTCATGGCAAGCGTGATGAAGAAGCCCTACTCGGCGATCTTCTACGAATTTCTCGGCGGCGTGACGAGCGGTGCGGAAGACTTCGGCTCGGGCGATGTGAAATATCACCTCGGTGTGTCTGATGACCGCGAGTTCGACGGCAATTCTGTCCACTTGAGCCTCGCGCCCAACCCGTCGCACCTCGAAGTCGTCTCGCCTGTCGTGATCGGCAAGGCCCGCGCCAAGCAGCAGCAGATGAGCGGCACCTACCGCACCCATAATCCCAAGCGCGTGATGGCTGTCATCCTGCATGGCGACAGCGCCTTTGCGGGCCAGGGCGTGGTGATGGAGACCTTCCAGCTGAGCCAGCTGAAGGGTTACCGCACCGGCGGCTCCATCCATGTGGTGGTCAATAACCAGATCGGTTTCACGACCACGCCGGACGAGTACCGCTCCGGTCAATATTGCACGGATGTTGCCTATATGGTCCAGACGCCGATCTTCCACGTCAACGCGAATGACCCCGAAGCGGTGGTCTATGCCGCACGGATCGCGACGGAGTATCGTCAGAAGTTCGGCAAGGACGTCGTCCTCGATATGGTCTGCTACCGCCGCTACGGCCATAATGAGGGCGACGATCCGAGCTTCACACAGCCGATCATGTACGGTGTCATCAATGACATGCCGTCCACCCGCACGCTTTACGCACAGCGCCTGGTCGAGCAGGGCGACCTGACGGAAGCCGAGCACCAGACCCGCGTCGATGACTTCTACGCCTTCCTCGATTCCGAATTCGACAAGGCCAAGGATTTCGAGAGCCAGGCGCCGGATTGGCTCGAAGGCGTATGGCAAGGCATCGGCCTGCCGGAACTGGATGACGAGAAGCGCAAGGGCGTGACGGGCGTGCAGATCGACACGCTGAAAATGATCGGCAGCAAGATCACGACCATCCCGAATGACGTCAACATCCACCGGACCCTCAAGCGCATCATCAAGGCGCGCGCCGAGAAGGTCGAAGCGGGCGAGGGCATCGATTGGGGTCTGGCGGAACATCTCGCCTTCGGCTCGCTCGTGCTGGAAAACCATCCGGTGAGGCTGTCGGGCCAAGATTCTGAGCGAGGGACGTTCAGCCAGCGCCAATCCCACTTCATCGATCAGAAGACGGAAGCGAAATACACGCCGCTGAACAATCTCTCCGATGACCAGCAATATTATCAGGTACTCAACTCGCACCTCTCTGAGGAAGCTGTTCTCGGGTTCGAGTACGGATTCTCCACGACGGCTCCGAATGCGCTCACCATCTGGGAAGCCCAGTTCGGCGATTTCGCCAATGGTGCGCAGGTCATGGTCGATCAGTTCATCAGCTCGGCCGAGCAGAAATGGCTGCGCATGAGCGGGCTCGTGATGCTGCTTCCGCATGGCTATGAAGGGCAGGGGCCGGAGCACTCGTCCGCGCGGTTAGAACGCTATCTGCAGATGTGCGCGGAAGACAACATGCAGGTCTGCAACGTGTCGACGCCCGCCAACTATTTCCATGTGCTGCGGCGTCAGGTTCACCGCAACTTCCGTAAACCGCTCATCATCATGAGCCCGAAGAGCCTGCTGCGGCACAAGCTCTGCGTCTCGACATTCGAAGAAATGGGTCCGGACACCAGCTTCCACCGCTTGCTCTGGGACGACGCGCAATATGTGCCGGAGCGCTTTGAGACCAAGCTGCTCGAAGACAAGAAAATAAAGCGCGTCGTGATCTGCTCGGGCAAGGTCTATTACGACCTGCTCGAAGAGCGCGAAAAGAACGGCCGCTCGGACGTCTATCTGCTGCGGCTGGAGCAGTTCTACCCCTATCCGGACGATGCGCTGCAGGAAGAGCTGAAACGGTTCAAGCAGGCAGACATGGTCTGGTGCCAGGAAGAGCCCAAGAACATGGGCGCATGGCAGTTCGTACAGGACAGGCTCGAAGACACACTCATCGCGATCAAGGCCAAGAACACGCGCCCGCGTTATATCGGCCGCGCCGCGGCGGCCTCCACCGCCACCGGCATTGCGTCCAAGCACAAGCGCGAGCAGCAGGCGATCCTGGACGGGGTGTTTGCGAAGTAGCGCGTGACAGAGCCGCAACAGCAGCCGCAAAAGAATCAAGGCGGCATTTGGCTGGCCGCCGCGATTCTCGGTTCGGGCGTATTGATCCTGCTGCCGGTCGTTCTGATCGTCATGTTCGTCTGATCGGTCGGTATGAGTGAGCGGTTAAACTCTGCGTGGTAGCGCGCACGCATGAGTCACCGAGATAGCTTTGGAAAGCGGTCATGTCCTGCGGATGCCATCGCGCCAGCGCGGAGCCAGTATGCGCTCGGCTCTCCTGAGCTCAAACGCGCGCAGAAACGTCACATGTCTGGTTTTGTCACCGCCTGTATGTTGTTGGGCGGGGGTTGCCTTGTTGCAGGCGCGGCCATGGGTTTTTACGCCTCAAAGACAGGAGCCATGTCCTCAGAGGCCCGGATACTCCTGATCGTCGGGCTGGGATCGCCCGTGGCGTTTACCGCAGTTTTCTGGGCCATCCTTCGCGATTGAGCGGACAATGCGACGGGGTCGCGTAACGGCGTTGCCCCGCTGGGCGGGTTCGGATATGCGCACCTCCATGACTGATATTACGATCCCCAACGTTGGCGAATCTGTTGCCGAGGTGACCATTGCGCAGTGGATGGTCGAAGCCGGTGCAACGGTGAAGAAAGACGACCCGATCGTCGAGATCGAGACCGACAAGGCAAGCCAGGAACTGGTGGCGCCGGCTGACGGCACGCTGTCCGAAATCCTCGTCGCCGAGGGCGAGACCGTCGCTATCGGCACGCTGATCGCCAAGATGGGCGCAGGCGGTGCAGCGCCCGCCGAAGTGCCCGCCGCGAAGGGCGATGCCGAAGTCAAAGCGCAGACAGAACACGCCAGCTCCGGCACATCGTCCGGCAGTTCCATCGACATCGACGTCCCCAATGTTGGTGAGAGCGTGAGCGAGGTCACCATCGCCAGCTGGATGAAACAGGTCGGCGACCAGGTCGCCAAGGACGAGGCCATCGTCGAGCTGGAGACCGACAAGGCGGCGCAGGAACTCGTCGCGCCGCGTGCGGGTGTGCTGACCGAAATTCTCGTGGCCGAGGGCGACATCGCGACCATCGGGCAGACGATCGCGCGCATGGGCGAGAGCGCGTCGGCCGCACCGAGCGGCGCGTCCGGCAACAGCAAGGGCGACGAGGGCGGCGGCCTACCCGGCGTTCCTGGCACCAATGTCGACGGTGTTCCCAACGACGTGCGCGTCATGCCGGCTGCCGCCAAGCTGATCGCCGATAACGATCTGGACGCCACTAAAATCACCGGCACTGGCAAGGACGGCCGCATCACCAAGGCGGACGCCAAGAAAGCCCTCGATGCGGGTTCGGCGAAGAAGTCTGCTCCGGCAGCCGCACCGGCTCCGACCAAATCGCTGGCTCCCGCGCCAGCTCCAGCTGCGCCGTCTGCCCCGCGCGAGACCGGCCCGCGTGAGGAGCGCGTGCGCATGTCGCGCCTGCGCCAGACCATCGCTCGCCGCCTGAAGGACGCGCAGAACACGGCGGCGATGCTCACGACCTATAATGAGGCCGATATGAGCAACATCATGGCGATGCGCTCTGACTATAAGGAGCTCTTCATCAAGCGCCACGGCGTGAAGCTCGGCTTCATGAGCTTCTTCGTCAAAGCCTGCGTGCAAGCGCTCAAGGACGTGCCGAGCGTCAACGCCGAGATCGATGGCACGGACATCATCTACAAGAATTTCTACGACATCAGCATCGCGGTCGGGACGGACAAGGGCCTGGTGGTTCCCGTCCTGCGCGACGCCGATACACTCTCGCTCGGTGGGATCGAGAAGGGCATCGGCGCGCTCGGCGCAAAAGCCCGCGACGGCCAGCTGTCCATGGACGATATGCGCGGCGGGACCTTCACCATCTCCAACGGCGGCGTCTACGGCTCGCTGATGAGCTCCCCCATCCTCAACCCACCGCAGTCGGGCATCCTCGGCATGCACAAGATCGAGAAGCGCGCGGTCGTGGTGAATGACGAGATCGTCATCCGTCCGATGATGTATCTCGCGCTGAGCTACGACCACCGGATCGTGGACGGCAAAGAAGCGGTGACGTTCCTGGTGCGCGTGAAGGAGTGTCTGGAGGATCCGGAGCGGATGCTGCTCGACCTGTAGCTGCCGCAAACACTCCCCGTGCCCACCGCCGACAGGCGGCGCGCGAACGGAGTGAAGCAGGGTCGGAGGGGACGCCCAAATTCGCTGCCCCTCGCGCCCTTATCCCGCCCCCACAGCATGGAGCGTCTGCCCGTGCTTTCTCAGCCAGCGCTTCGCCATTTTCGTCTCTGGAAACAGCCGCTCGCACACCGCCCAAAAGGCGGCGCTGTGGTTCGCTTCCACCAGATGCGCGCATTCATGGGCGCAGACATATTCCAGAATATCCGGCGGCGCGCAGATGAGGCGCCAGGAGTAGGATATATGGCCCTCGCCCGCCCGCGTGATGGCGGAACCCCAGCGCGACGCCTGATCTCTGACGGACACCTTGCCGACACGCTTACCAAGCTCTCCCGCATAGTGATGGGTCGCGGCTTCCAGTTCGGCGCGGGCTTCGCGGATCAGCAGGCGGCGGACGCGGCCGGGAAAGCTGTCGATATCGGGTGAGGGGACGACGATCTTGCGCTGCGCCCGGTCCACGCGGCCACGGCCCTTTCCCGGCGGGTTAACGAGGCGGTAGCGGTCGCCTTGGAACAGGATTTCCCCGCCCGGCACGAAAGGCATGGGCTCGGGCAGGTGTTCCAGCTGCACATCGATCCAGTCGCGCTGCTCATTCGCAAATGCGCGGGCCTTGGCAAGCGAGCGCAAGCCCGGCACGATGACATGGACTTCGCGACGCTTTGGCTTGACCTTGAGCGAGATGCGCGTCGCCCGATCGGACAGCATATAGACGACGCGGGGGTCATCTTCGTCGCGCAACGGGAATTGCGACTTGTCAGGGGTATCGCCCCCGCTAAGCTTGGCGAGCGACTGCATTTTCGACAGGATATTCGTCATGCCAATCTTCCACAAACGTCCCGCGGCCTCGGCCACTGTGCTGGGCGCGGTTCTATTACTTACGGCGTGTTCGGGCGGCGACAAGGCAGTGGTCGATGAAATCACAGTCGACGCGGCGTCGCTGGAGCTGTCCGGCGCGGATGAGAAACAGCTGGGGCAGCACTTTGTCGTCGCCCCGCGCGCCGGCAGCGAGGCCACGACGCTCGAAGCGCTGACCGCGCTGGGGCTGGATAGCGTCACCACGGGAAGAACCATCGACGGCTCCACCGTGACCTATACCGATTGGAGGGCGGTCGACGGCTCCAGCGAAGTCACGGCCGCGCGCGTCGTGTTAAGCGGTGTGCACATGAGCGAGGACGGCGCGACATTCGACGCCGTGCAGATCACCGATATGGGCGCGGTCGACTATGACGAGGTTCCGACGGAATCTGGTCAGACTGAGCGCCGCAAGACCGTCGATGCGAGCCTGTCGGAGCTGGTGCTGATCGCGCCGACACCGGAACTCGCGCTGGATATTTCCGAGCTGCTGCGCGGGGTGGATGATGCTTCTGACGAGACCGTCAGCGAGATTACCCGCGACATGGATTTCCGCGCCATGCGGGTCGCGGACTTCCGCGCCGATGTGTCGGACGACACGGCCACCGGCCTCGTCTCCGTCGCGCAGGTCGTGATCGGCAAGAATGCGGAAGACGAGCAGCTCGACATCGTGGTGGAGAGCGTGGATTTCGACTGGACGTTGGGCAATGCGGCCGGACCCGCTGCCGGGCAGACAACGCTGAAAATGGACGGCATGACGGCGCTGGGCGTCAACACGGCCTCGCTGGAGGACGCGTCCGGGCCGAATGCGCTGGCCGGGCTGATGAATCCCGGCGCGAACATGCCCTACCGTTCGGTCGATCTGGGAACAGTCTCCTACCAGTCCAAGCAGTTCGACATCGCCTTTGACGGGTTCGAAGCCGACAGCGAAGGCTCGGGCGATGTGCTGACCATGCGCTCCGTGCTGCAGCCGATGGAGTTTACGATCAAGGACGCGACCGGCACGCCGCTCGCCCCGCATATGGCTGTGCTTGAAGCCAATGGCCTGTCGACGGTCACGCTGAAGGGCTCGGCGACATCGGAGGTTGACCGCGGCGCAGACCGTGTGCGCTATTCCGACGCCATCTTCGAATTCGACGGCGGGCTGCGCGCAGACTGCGATTATTCGATCATGGGCACCATGGCCGCGGCCAAGGCGCTGCGCGACAGCGGTGTGACCCAGCCGGACTTCAGCACGGCTCAGACCAATGAGGACATCTCCCGCCTGATCGAACAGATGGAGGCCTATTCCCAAGCCCAGAACGCGGCCAATGCCAATATCAAGATCGAGAGCGGCCGCTGCGTGATCCAGGATGTGGAGGCGAACAGCCTCGTCACGCGCGGCTATGCCGTCGCCTCCGAAGTCATGGGGCGTCCTGTTGCTGTGCTGAAAGCCAGCGCGCAGGGGCTGGTCGCCATGACCTCGCTCGCCGCGCCCGACCCGTTCCAGCGCGGCATGGCCGATACGGTCGGCTCCGGCCTGATCGAGTTTCTCGGCGATCCAGGCAAGACCATGACCATCACATTGGCCCCGTCCGAGCCCGTCCCCATGAGCGCGCTGAGCGGAGATAACTCCGTGCCGTTCGAAGCGCTCGGCATCTCGGTGAGCGTCGAGTAGATCGTGTTACGGAGCGCCGTCGGTAAACCGCTGGACCACGATCCGGACTTTCGCTGGCGTGGCGAGGCGGTCACGCGAATCGAAAATCTCTCCGATATCGCCTTTGCGCTGGCGCTGGGCATGATCATTTCCAGTGCCGCGCCGCTGGCGACCTATCGCGACCTCACGGGCTTCATGCTGCTAATGATCCCAACTGCGGCGGCCTTCGCCGTGACGCTGCAAATCTGGACCTATCACTACACCTTCTTTCGGCGCTACGGCGTGGCGGACAAGACCATCATCGTGTTGAACGCTGTGCTGATCTTCCTCGTGCTTTTCATGGCTTATCCGCTACGCTTCACATTCACCTCTTTCTTTGCGTGGATTTTAGACTCGGCAGGCTATCTGAGCACGAGCGCGCCCGAGGTCCTGCTCGGTATCTCATCGCTGCGGGACGCAACCAAGACGATCGCCATATTCGCGGGCTTCTACGGGCTGATCTTTGCGATCTACGGCCTGATGTATGGCAATGTGCTGCGCAAGGCCGGGCTGCTGGAGCTCAATGATCGGGAGTTGCGGACCACGCGCACAGCGCGCCTTGGCATGTGGTTAAGCTCCGTCGTGGCCTTTATCGTCGCCGCCATGGCGCTGCTCACGCCATTGGGCCCGTTCAGCGGTTGCTTCCTCACCCTGCAGCGCCCGGTCCAGCTCCTGGCCGAACGCATAGCGGGACGCCGCGGCGAGGCTGCGGTCTCCTCCGAGGGATAGAGCCGCATCCCATTCATATTTATCGCAGCGGCCCTCACGTCTGACGTGACATGACGCCCCCTATTGCCTTGAAACGCCGCGCGCCGACCCGCATATGCGTGCCAACCTTACAGAAATAAGTCCTCCCGCGGAGCCACTCCATGAAAGTTCTCGTCCCGGTCAAGCGCGTGCTTGACTACAACGTCAAGGCACGGGTCAAACCCGACCAGAGCGGCGTCGATCTGTCCAATGTCAAAATGAGCATGAACCCCTTTGACGAAATCGCCGTCGAAGAAGCCGTGCGCATGCAGGAAAAGTCGGTCGCCACGGAGACCATCGCCGTCTCCATTGGCCCCGCAAAGGCGCAGGAAACCATCCGGACCGCCCTCGCCATGGGCGTGGACCGCGGTGTGCACGTTACGACGGATGAAGATCTCGAGCCACTGGCCGTTGCCAAGATCCTCAAGGCCGTCGCTGAAGCCGAAGGTGCCGAGCTGATCCTGATGGGCAAGCAAGCCATCGACAATGATTACGGCGCGACGGGCGGCATGCTGTCCGCCATGCTCGGCTGGCCGATCGGGCAATATGCCAACACGATCGAGACCAAGGAAGGCGCCCTGACCGTCAAGCGTGAGATCGACGGCGGTCTCCAGACTGTCGAGCTGCGCCTGCCAGCCGTGGTCACGACCGATCTGCGCCTGAACGAGCCGCGCTACGCATCGCTGCCCAACATCATGAAGGCCAAGCGCAAGCCGATCGAGGCCAAGACGCCTGCGGATTACGGCGTCGATACCGCGCCGCGCCTGACCGTCGTCAAGGTCACAGAGCCCAAGACCCGCGAAGCGGGCGTGAAGGTCGAAGATGCCGCCGCGCTCGTCGACAAGCTGAAAAACGAAGCAGGAGTGATCTAATGGCCGTTCTCGTTATCGCCGAACATGACAATGCGTCGCTGAAAGATGCGACCGCCAAGACCGTGACTGCCGCCGCGAAAGTCGGCGGCGATATCGACGTTCTCGTCGCCGGCAAGGGCGCCTCTGCCGCCGCAGAATCCGCAGGCAAGATCGACGGCGTGCGCGCCGTGATCCATGTCGATCACGACCTGCTGGAATATCAGATGCCGGAAGCCATGGAAGCAACCGTCGTCGCGCTGATGGACGGCTATGACGCCGTGCTCTCGCCCGACGGCAAGACCCACCAGGCCTATATGCCGCGCGTCGCAGCCCGTCTCGACACGCAGCAGATCAGCTCGGTCACCGGCATTGAAGGTGACACGTTCGAGCGCCCGATCTATGCCGGCAACGCCGTTGCCTATGTCAAATCGGGCGATCCGAAAAAGGTCGTCACGGTCCGCACCACGGCCTTTGCGCCAGCGGGTGAGGGTGGCTCGGCCAGCGTGAAATCCGAATCGGCCGACATCGGCGATACCGGCTCCGCTTTCGTGTCCGAAGAGCTGTCCAAATCGGACCGCCCAGAACTGACAGGCGCTAAGATCGTCGTATCTGGCGGCCGCGGCATGGGCTCGGGCGAGAACTTCTCATTGCTCGAAGGCATTGCCGACAAGCTCGGCGCTGCCATGGGCGCGTCGCGTGCGGCTGTGGATGCAGGCTACGTCCCCAACGACTGGCAAGTCGGCCAGACGGGTAAGGCCGTCGCGCCGGAACTCTACCTCGCGGTTGGTATCAGTGGCGCCATCCAGCACTTGGCCGGCATGAAGGACTCCAAGGTCATCGCCGCCATCAACAAGGATGAGGAAGCGCCGATCTTTTCTGTCGCCGATTACGGACTGGTCGCTGATCTGTTCAAGGCTCTGCCGGAGCTGGAAGCGGAGCTTGCGAAAGTCGGCTACTAGGCGCGATAATATCATTGAATCGAAGGAGCCCGGTCGAGAGACCGGGCTTTTTTTATGGCGCGTTGAATAGTCAGTGTCGCTCACCCCGACGAAAGTCGGAGTCCAGCTTTCGCCACTCACCGTGCGGAAACGAGTTCGCTGCGCTCACGCTGATATGCTGGATCCCGTGTCGGAGCACGGGATGAGAGACAGAGTGAGTGTCAGGATATCACCCACCCTGTGACAACGCCCGCAGATCCAGCACCAGCGGATCGTGGCCGGTATCGCGGACGAAGGCGAGAATGTCGTCCGGCCGCATTCGGGTGCTCGCCGTGTTGCGCAGCGGGTGGAACCAGACGAACTCCTGCTCGAATAGCGCCGCGTCCAGAACCAGTCGCACTTTGTGCTCCGCATCATTCATCACCGAGAACACCGTGACCGAGCCTGGTACGACACCCAGCCGTTCCAGCAGCACATCCGGCTTGCCAAAGGACAGCCGCTTGGTGCCAATATGCGGATGCAGCCGGTTGAGCTTGATCGGCGTGTCGCCCAGCGCGCTGATCAGCACGAATTCGCCCGCCTTGTCCTTCAGAAACAAGTTCTTGGAATGCCCGCCCGGCAGTCGCGCCTTGACCGCGCGGCCATCCTCCACCGTGAACACCGCCTCGTGCTCTTCCGTGCGGTAGGGCAGGGAGAGGCGGTCCAGCCGGGCGTAAAGATCGGGTTCGAGGGGATGCATTCGCGCGCTGTAGCGGCATGTGAAAACAAGTGCAAAAAGGCATGTCGAAGCGCTTGCAAGCCCCGTTCGAGCCGCTTATACGCCGCGCTTCAACGACTGCGAATGCGGGCGTAGCTCAGTGGTAGAGCATCACCTTGCCAAGGTGAGGGTCGTGGGTTCGAATCTCATCGCCCGCTCCAGTAGTTGAAAATAGGACCCGCCCTCGAGGCGGGTTTTTTAATGGCAGATTGCGCGAACCCACTGCATCTTTGAAGGCGCTCGGGCCGCGCAGGCCGGGGGTTCGAATCTCATCGCCCGCTCCAGTAGTTGAAAATAGGACCTGCCCTCGAGGCGGGTTTTTTAATGGCAGATTGCACGAACCCACTGCATCTTTGAAGGTGCTCCAGCCGCGCAGGCCGGGGGGTTCGAATCTCATCGCCCGTTCGCTCTTCGGCGCGGGATTGGATTTGGCCTCCTGCTGAGTCTAGGATGCGCGCATGACAGCCATCTGTATCATGGGCGTTTCAGGGTCCGGAAAGTCGACCGCGGGCGCAGCCGTCGCGGCTCGGCTGGGGCTGCCCTTCATCGAGGGTGACGCACACCATCCGGCCGCAAATATTGCGAAGCAGGCAGCGGGTGTGGCGCTGGACAATGCAGACCGGGAAGCTTGGATTACGTCGCTCGGTGCGGCGGTGAGGGCGGCGAGCCCCTGCGTGTTTTCCTGCTCCGCACTCAATCCCACTGTGCGTAGCTGGCTCGCGCAGAGCGCGGGCGATGTCCGCTATGTGCTGCTCCATGCGCCGCGCGACGTGCTCGCGGCCCGGATGGAAGCGCGTGAGGACCACTTCATGGGCGCGCGGATGCTCGACGGGCAGATCGCGGCGATGGACCCGCCGGGGGATGCGCTGCGCGTGTCCGTCGACCAACCGATCGCAGCCGTGGTGGCCGACGTGATCCGCGCGCTAGACGAACAGGCTTAGCACACACGCCACGATGAACCCGACCACGCCGATCAGTGTCGTCGAAACGGTCCAGCTGCGCAGGGTCTGGACTTCGGACAATCCCAAATAGCGGCTGACGAGCCAGAAGCCGCTATCGTTCACATGCGACAGGATCGACGCGCCCGAGGCGATGGCGATGACGATCAGCGCCAACCCCGCACCCTCGATTCCCGCGACCTGTGCGACGGGCGCTGACAAGCCTGCCGCCGTGATCATGGCCACGGTCGCGGAGCCCTGCGCCACGCGCACAATGCCCGCGACAATGAAGGCGAAGAGCAGCACCGGCATGTTGCCCGCCGTGAGCGCTTCGGCCAGTGCGCGGCCCGCGCCGCTATCGACCAGGATCTGTTTGAACACCCCGCCCGCGCCCGTGACGAGAACGACCAGTCCGGCAGGCTCAAGCGCGCGCAGCATGGCGTCATGGAGTGCGCCGCGTTCCATTCCGCGGCGAACCCCAAAAACGAACCAGGCATAGAGCGTCGCAATGAGCAGGGCGACGAAGGGATGGCCGACAAAGCGGACGATATCGGCCGCTGTGCCCGCCCCTTCCATCGCCGTGCTGACGGTGGCCCCCAGGATCAGGACGAGCGGCAGCAAGATCACGCTCATGGCGGCGTTGAAGCTGATCGGCCGGAGCGTGCGGACGTCCTCACCCGGGCTCATATCGGGTGCCATATGTGTCGCGAAATCCGGCCGATTGGCGATCAGCCGAGCCAGCATCGGCCCCGCCACGATCATGGCGGGCAGGCCCGCGCAGGCGCCGAAGACTATGACCCAGCCAAGATCGGCTCCCAAAATCTCCGCCACTGCAATCGGCCCGGGCGTCGGCGGAATGAAGGCATGGGTGACGGCCAGTCCCGCCAGCAACGGGATGGCGTAATAGACGATCCCCCGACCCGAGCGCTCCGACAGGCCCAGCAGCACGGGCATCAATATGATGAAGGCGACATCGAAGAACACCGGGATCGCGACCAGAAATCCGATCACGCCCAGAGCGCTTTGCGACCGCGTCTCGCCAAAGCGCGCGAGCAGGCTGTCGCTGATCGCCTCGACCCCGCCGCTGGCCTCCAGCAGCGCCCCCATCATTGCGCCCAGCCCGACGACCACGGCCACAAAGCCCAGCGTGCCGCCCATGCCGGATTGCACGGCCTTGACCACATCGGACGGCGTCATGCCGCTCAACAGGCCAAAACCGAGCGAGACCAGCAGCAGCGCGATGAAGGCGGGCAGCCGCGCCTTGAGCACGAGCAACAGCAGAACGGCGACCGACAGTGCGGTCAATATGAGCGGATAGACGATGGCGAACTCTCCCCAGAACTCTGTGTGCGCGCCGACTTTTGCCGTCCACGCGGATCGCTTCTGCGCCGCCGACGCCCCGTCGTCAAAGGGCGAACCATCGTCCGATATCACGCAAATTTGTGGTCCGTTCGGTCCGCATATAGGCTATGCAGCGTGCATGAGCACCCCTGCAGCCAGCCGCGGAAGACCGCGTGAATATGACGAGAACACCGTAAGTGCCGCCTTGATGGAGCAGTTCTGGGCGCATGGGTATGATGGCACCTCGCTATCGGACATCATGCGCGTGACCGGTCTGGGCAAGGCGTCGCTCTATGCGGGGTTCGGGAATAAGCAGGCCATGTATCTTCGCGCTCTTGGGTTGTACGAGGCGCAGGAGGTCGACGGCGGTGTCGCCATGTTGCGCAATTTGGATGTGCCAGCGCGCGAGCGCTTGCGCATGCTGATGCACGCCCCGGCCGATACGCTGGAAACGCTCGGCGATCGGCGCGGCTGCTTTCTCTGCAATGCCTCGACGGACCGCGCCGCGCTGGACGCGGATACGGCCGACGCCGTTCGCGCGGGTTATGCCAAACTGCAGCAGGCGCTAAGCGATCTGATGGCTGAGCTTGGACATGACGACGCGGCGGCCACGCGTGTCAGTGCATTGGCGCTGACGACCTATTCCGGCATGCGGGTGATGGCGCGGGCAGGTATCGATATCGCGACCTTGCGCGCGTCTGCGGATGCCGTGCTGGAGGCTGCAACCGGCTAGAAACTGGTTCGGGCTCGTCTGCGAATGCGCAAGGCAAGACAGACGAGCCCTGGGTGTCTCGGAAAGGACGGTTCCCGATATTCCCGTAAAGGACAGGACTTTCTCCCCTGCCTTCACAGTCGTTTACGCGGTCATTTCATCGTGGGTTTGAGCTCATTACAGTCCAGAATGTCGCACTTTAAACAGCTTTTGTTTTGGCGGTGTTCGCGCTGTGTTAGCCTTGTTCCAGCTTAATTTGGCGGCTTCAAACCGACTTCTGGTCCTAAAACCGCGAGCAGCTCCATCACCGCCCAGCGCTTTTTGTCGGAGGGTATTCCGCCCAGAAACCCGCGCGACGCCGCCGGGATATCGGCCATCGGCTCGCCGTGTTGGGCGAAGACGAAATGATCGAACACCTCGCGCCAGATCTGTCGGGAGGCGGGCGGGAGATGCTGCAGCGCCGTCATCGCCATAATCACGGCCGCCCATTGATTGTCGACCATGGCCTCGGTGTCGGTCCACCAATAGTTCACCAGCATATTCAGCGGGGCCAGCGCCTCGATCCGGTGCCACCAGCCGCAGGGAATATAGAGCGCGTCGCCGGGACCGAGCTCGATTGTCTGGGCGAGATCCCGCACCTCGGCAAAGCGCGGAAAGCGGGTGAGGTCGGGTGCTTCGATGTCGACCCGGCTGACCATGGTCCGCCCCGGCGCAGTCTCCAGCGGACCGGGATAGAGGCCCGGCAGGGCGTGCGGCGGGAACAGCGTCACGCGGCGGCTGCCCAGTACGCAGACCGCGATATTTTCGCTGGCGTCCCAATGGGTCTGTACCGTCGTCGGGCCTCCGATCCAGGCACGGCCGGTGACACCGTCCGGCACGGGCGACAGGCGATGTGCGCTCGAAAAATCCGGCATATGCTTGGCGATCTCTATGCTCTGTATATAGACGCCGTCGTCGTGAGGCCCGGACAGCAGTCGCGACAGCCCCTGCGTCAGCGTTTCAGACACCGTCCCGTAATTCTGTCCGGAATAGTCGGCGGAGTAGAAGAACTTTCCCGCCGTACCCGCACGCCCGATCAGTGTGTCCTGCTTGGCTCCCGTGTCCAGCCGCGCCAGCTGCGCGAACAGGCTCCGCGCATCGGGCGCCTTGACCGCCGGCCATTCGGCCGCGGCCCCGCGCATGACGAAGGGCTCGGCGGGTTTTCGCGCAGCGTTGAAAGCGGCCCGGTCGAGTGGGCCTGTCTCGCTCACCATCCGCCGCTGGCCTTTACCGCATTCGTGTCCGCGCCGAGCGCGGGTGCGTGAAGCTCAGCCGATCCCGGCGTGCTGCCAAAGACGGCGGCCGGGCGGACCGACCGCACCCGGCCGAGCACCGGATGATCGACCTCCTGCACCGTGCCGCTGGCAATGACCTGCAGATCATCGAGCGCTTCGGCCGGGCTGTTGCAGGCGGCGGCGGGCACGTCGGCCTCCGCCAGCTCGGCCAGCACTTGCGCGCGGGGCTTTGGTACGGGCTTTGCCTGCAGCTCTCGGATCAGTCCCGGATAATCGCCCATGCGCGCCATCATGGTCGCAAAGCGTGGGTCGCCGATCAGATCGCCGCGGTCCAGCACGCCGAACACCGCCTCCCACTGGGCGTCGCCCAGCGCCGCGAGGACAAAATGCCCGTCGCTGGCGGCCAGCGTGCAATAGGTCGCGGCGAGGGGCGGCAAGTGGATGGCGTCCCGGTTCAGGATCGTCTCGTCCATCAGACTGTCTGGGAAGAGAAAGTGCATTCCCGCATCCATCATTGACAGGTCGATGCGCGTGCCTGCGCCAGTGCGCTCTGCCGCGTATAGCGCGCTGCTGACGGCTTGGGACGCCATGAGCCCTGTCACCTTGTCGCAAACGGCCGTCTGCATATGGCGCGGCTGTTCGGAGCCTTGCGCGACGGTGTAGCCCAGCTGGGCTTGCATGACGTGGTCATAGGCCGGGCTCGCGGCTTGCGGCCCGGATGTGCCAAAGCCCGTGATGCGCGCGAAGACCAGCTTCGGATTGACCGCTGACAGCGCCTCCCAGGATAGTCCCAGTCGCTCCATTGTGCCGGGACGGTAATTGCTGATCACCACATCTGCGCCCCCGCAGAGCGTGCGCGCCAACGCGATGTCGTCGGGCTGCTTCAGATCCAGCGCGACCGAGCGCTTGCCCTTGTTGCAGTTTTGGAAAAGCGCCGACAGCCCCGGAACCTGACTCCCGATCCGCCGCATGGGATCGCCCGCAAGAGGCTCGATCTTGATCACGTCTGCCCCCTGTTCCGCGAGAATCATAGCCGCGAAACTCGCTGTGATCATGGTGGACAGTTCGACGACACGAATGCCGGATAGTGGATGTGCGCTCATGCACCGAGCTTAGCGGCAAGCGCGCGACTGTCCACTATAGCGCGCCCGTCACAATGTTCCTCCTTGGGCACGCGCCAGATAGCGCGACAGCGGGCCGGCCATGGCCGCGCGCAAGTCGCCGCGGTCAATCTCGACCTCGCTATGGGCGTCGCGGTCGTAGCGCTCAGTCAGCCCCGCATG